>PACG01000177.1 GCA_002699335.1 Candidatus Poribacteria bacterium | reverse complement strand
CAGCTTAAAACTAGACTATGGCTGATTCGGTCAACCGCCCTTTAGTTTTTGTACAATTAGGGGTTGACCGAATATAACAAGAAGTTTGGGGTTTGTAAAGGCAGAAAAGCAGAGCCAGCAAATCCAAGCAATAAATGAATTTCTAACTGTTTACCCGCAGGATAGGTATGGTACTGGAGAGATGAGGAAAAAATGATTTACAAGAAAGGTGACTATTGAAAAAAGAAAAAGGGTGCGAACAGCGTTGATACCCGCCTGATTACCCCGTAAGGGGAATATCCCTCGTGCTGGCATCTTATGACTATTTGCAGACCTAGCACAGCATGCGCCGACTTTCATTCGGGCTTACTCCCGTTCTCTGGCCCACTCTACCTTCATCCATTCTAGGATTGATTGACTATTTTGCGTCAATCCATTTCAGCCTTTCAAGAATTCATCTGCTGAAGCCAGTGCTTGGTGATAATCTTGGTCTCCATTTTGCCCTCGACCGCGATAAAACACGTGACCCTTTCCCTCAAAAGGATGAAGGGGGCAATCATTTCCCGCCCTTTTCATTAATTCGGTAAACTTCTCTGCTGTGGTAAAAGTGGTAGTATCATCTGCCGTACCATGAAAAATTACACATGGCGGATGGCCTGGGGTAGTAGAAGGGGCTGGGGATAGTTCCTTGGGTGGCATTCCCACTCGCTCTTTCATTTTTCACGATTCCATAGGCTTAACGCCCCTATCAATGGGGGCTAAAACAACAGGCGGGGTTAAAGAGGATCATCGCGTTTGCTATTGACAGCACGTCTTCACAGGATCTTTTATGGGGCCTAAACAAGCCGCCAGGTGCCCCCAGTTGAACCACCACTGGCTGCGGCGGTCCCTGTCAGGATCACATCACTTTGGTTTTATTGCGGGAGGCAACTCGATAATCAGCTAATACAGTACTAAACCCAAGTCGGCATAATGTTGAGCTTGAGATGAAAAATGGTTAGGACTTTCTCCAACTCAACCATCACCAAAATAGAATACAATGGCAGGGTTATTATCTTCACAAGTCCAGTCGGCCGGCTGTAAAAATATACAGACTTCATGAGGGAACAAATCCGTTGCCTGGCCGCTTCAGGCTATCAAAGCTTAACTAATTTTCATGCTAATAGTAATAGACTTCTACCCCAAAAGGACTCGAAACAGCACTCACTCTGCAAAAGTAATTAGGTAACTCACAAGGTACTGGCTGCTAGTCGCATCTTCTGCCAGTGATTGGTAAATTAAAGGTCTTTGCTATCCTTTGTCGGCACTATTGCAACCACCGTCAGCGTTTTGAATTACGTTTTAATCTGATGGCTTCTATTTATAACCTTGAGCTTAATCTAAAATCCTGATTTATGCAGGTGGTTTATAACCTAATTCCCTGATAGCAACTCGGTCTGGTGATCTTTTTACTGGTGGTTTCTTGGTATATCGGTAAGTTAATTTCGGTTCTTGGTCATGAGGTTTGACTCCGGCCACCACCAGGCGGTTATTAAGGGTTCGTTGATCAATGCCTATCGATCTCATTTCTGGTGCATGAAATCCGATCCGCACCGATTTGCGCCATTGATCGGTTTGGTTGACATCTGACCAGTGAATAGTATTATAGTAACTGAAGAAGATCACATCCTTTGCTGTGGCTGGAATCGCCTTCGCGGGTAGTAAATCCGGATGATATGTGTTGGGAGGCAGATAAGGACGCGTATGGTCACCCGTGATGTGTTCCAACGGCCCAGCTTGGTGACTGCCCGGAACTGCTCGCAAGCAACCACTGTCAATCGGAGTATTGTCCAAGTGCAACAAACAATCGACAAAATTGGGACCGTCGTGCGGATAAAACGGATAGTCCTGATGCATCGGAAAAGGCGTGCCTCTCTCTGGCGGTTTACCGTGCAAAATTGTATGATGCCAAACGATGTTCTCCCCCATTAGTGATTGCAGTGTGCCGACCAAACCGGGGTAATAGATAATACATCCTCAAACTGCTGAATAATATTGTGGATTGGAAATGAATACTGCTTTGGTGTTCTTCCATTCACCAGGTGGCAAATAGTGGTCTCGCCATGGACCACGCCAACCAATGTTATCCTCACCCCAACATTCATCAATAATCCATCGCATCTCGGATTCCAGTTAGCTGCCTCGTCGTCGCTAAATAGACCGCCCACTTTCAAAAATCCGTCTTGGTGGTACACTGATACCTATTCCTGGCTTAGGATGATCTTTACTCCCATTCACAGGGACCGCGATTCAACGTATTTTTCCCTGCTGGCCAATCAACTCGTAAAGGGTTACCGACGGCTAAATTTGAGCGCCGAAATCCGGCACCTAACCAATTCATTTATGATTATTTAGTATGTCACAGTGTTGGACCTGAAACGAAGCCACAATGATGCAACAGCAGAACAGCTCTGAAAGCCTTGCTGCTACTGAAAGGATTCCGCCATAACTCAGGATTCAGTTTGACAATTAAGGTATAGTGTGAAAATATAAACGGCTGACAGAGAGGATGATTTGGTCCAGATCGGTCTCTCCTTCTGTTTGTCCGCTTGACTGCCCGCTGTTGGCCCCGGTCAGAAATGACAGTCTCATTTGCTAGCTATTTCTTCCCTCCGTTGGTGGTGAAATTCACGTCCAATCATTGAATCGCTGGCTCAGTTCTACCTAGCAGTAGACAGGCGGATCAGCTTGCTGAAGGCAACCTATCCGATTAACCGAACCCACTCTCGACTCCGCTTTAACCGTTTTCCGGTTGCCCCTAGGTGCCATTTACCCACCCAGTCGGTCAGGTCTCCCTATCGCTCAGCGTGACAGCAACCGTGCGCGGGCCATCCGGAAAGTAGCTGCCATTTCTCAGCGTGCCGGTTTGTGAGCTGTACCGTCCAGTACCAGAGTTGCCTGAAAAGAAGTGTATGCGGGAGCATTAGAATAGGAGTTCTTAAACAGAATGCCCTCCTCCGCTATACGGTCCAGGTTCGGTGTGTAAATATCGGATGTGCCCATGCATCCCATGGCAAATTCATGCATCTGATCGGCAAAGAGAAACAGAATATTCAGTTTATCGGTCATCGCTCTTATTAGAAGTAGACACCCCTCCGTTCTTTGTGATTGAGGTATACCTTTCGTGGGTCGATTAATAAAAGTTAGCTTTGATGCCACTGGGTTGGATCGTCAAACTCGCCCGGTAGAGGTGAGATACCCGCAGCAAAAAACGGGCACCTATATTGTGAAACAAAAGGTAAATCCACAAAGGCACAGCAGTATTGACTTGATTTTGGCTTCATTGTGTAATGGATTTTTCCAGTTGAAATTCAGATACGGGCATAGCAGAGACACTGGAAGCAGTCGAGAATAACAGGTGAAATAAAACTGTCTGTTTATTTAAAAATGAAATAACAATCAAGCTGTGTCTGTTACCAGGTAAGATCCTCTGGTAGTTTTCCGGCTATCCCGCCAGGACGCTCTCATAGACGCTCAGATGTTCCCCTTCCACCTCCGTTGGGTCAGCCAATTTCAACCATAGTGCTTTGTCGGGTTTCCCTTTCGAAATAGAATCCACGGCTCCAGCCTGTCCGGCCTCTTCGCCATGCCATACCACTTCTCCGTCTTGTAGAAAGATGTACTGATTAGCGTATTGATCCAAAAGTTTGTCGCGGTTATCCCGATAAAAGATGGCTTGCTGGCTGGCTGTGTAACGTAGTTGCCTGATCTGCTCGGCTGGCGGCGCCTCTTGTGAATCGAATTCTGCAACCGGAGCGCTGCAGCCATCGGCCACGAAATCAATTTCGTCCATATTTACTGTACCGAAGCCATGTTCTGCGGCCACTGCGACCGGGGAGCGGTCTCTTCGAAACGGCGGCGTAGGCCAGTCCAAACGAGGATCTGTTCCCATCAGATAAGACCCACAGGCATCGGTAGCGATGACATGATCTCCTGCAATCAAGGTGTCGCAAATTCGTCCTTCACCGCCCCATTCGCATCGTGCCTGGCCGGTAAGCCCATCGATAATATTGAGGCAGGGCTGTGTGATCAAACCCAAGTCCGGTAATACGTGTGAGAGACGGACGGTGTGGTGATAATAGGTGCGTACTCTACCGAAAGGTTGAATCGGAGGTAGACCAAACAGGTTTTTTAGACATAGTGTTATGCCCATAAAACCGTGGTTTTTCATCTTGGCAATTGAGATGAAAGCATCCGCTTCCTGGATCGCGGCAGACAGTTGATATTGAGAAAACATGATGCCGCCACCGGGCACTTTGTAGTTTTTAAACGGTGGGTCGCCGGCTTCTAAATAACCGATGCCCATTTCGTCGATTAGTGGTTTCATATTAAAATCGTCACCCGGGCGTTGGCCATGCGGTGCCGTGCTGGTATCTAACATCACGATCTCAGCTTCACTCCGTTCTTTCAACAATCTTAAGCTGGCCCACAAGACGTCGTCATCGACCAATTCCTGACGCCGTCCGGCAATCCGCCGGATGTTGTCCGTGCGCATCTGCATATTTGCCTTCACAACGATTTTTTGTGCCTTTTCTATTTTTTCCCAGGCACGATCCAGCGGTGCCGTTATCTCCTTCAATCGCTCATAAATCTCTTCGGCCGAAGCCTGGTGTGAACAATGGATTGCACGCACTTTATAATCTCTTTCAGTCTTCATCATTTGCGTCCTCTTTCTTTTATACAATATTCCTCTTAATCAGTTTCCTGGCCATGCTTTCACGGATCTGCACTTTAGGCCCTCTCGCCAATGTTACAGGCATATAGCGTGGCACTGACACGGGGTTTGCTCGAGTCATCACTACTGCGTAGAATCTTGAAGCCTTGGTTGTGAAACCCTCAGTTAGAAGATTGTCTTCATTACTCCATCCAGATTTGGGATTGTTCCCACAAGCATCTATTCCAATCAGCAGTTGCTAAGTGCTGATGCGTTAGGGTTTTCTCATTAACTCATGAATTCTCCCGTTTTATGGTTAGTACGCCCGCTATGCTTGTCTGTACAACCAGGGTGGCGATTAACATGCGAAAACTAAGTTGGAGATTACTAGGGCTGTTGGTATTAGTCGGATGTCGTGATGAATTTTTTTTGGATTAGTTGTAGTGGGGAAAGATAGACAAAGGGACGAGGCACATAACTATCTCGCTTTTTTATGCTACCAACCAGTAGTTCCATCGAATGCGGAAAAGTGCTAGAATTCAGCCTTTAGAGGTAACGGTAACTTTGGTTGTTGTTATTTTGGGAGAGCTAGTAAAAATATCACTGATCCGACTCAGTACATCTTTACTATATTCTGTTGTAGCATCTATTGAGGGCTGATCTTCACGAACCGTAACGCTAATCCATTCAGTATCATTAATGTGCGCTATATGACCAGAAACAACAAAGCCTGGAATGTTACCACCCTTGTCTTTTAAGTCCTCTGCGAGAGTTATGAATCACCTGCTTGTTCTAGGTTAATAGTGAATTCACTTTTTCGAAAAAGCGTAATGTAAGTTAATCCTTCAATCGCAAATTAGGTTATATAAAACCAGTGAGCCAGCATCGGCACCTTGACATTATTTAGTTTAGCATAAAGCCCAATAAAAGTCATTATTGGCCTCAGTCGTCTACGAAGACAGTACGAGCCAATCCAGCAATGGCTGGCTATAACAGGTAGGCAGCCAAGATGGGATTCAGTAGAGTAGATTAGGGGCCAGGACGGTGAGAATTTAGATCGTCCACCAGTTTTAAATTTTACAAGGCGAATGGGGATTGAAGGCAACCCAAGATTTCACCAAAGGTACAGAAGCACGAAACATGGTCGAGGATGGCTGCGGGACTATATCGCCTCTCGCCATCAAAAAGAGAATCTGCTATAATTCTGTCAGTCTCCAATTGTACACAAACAATAGAGGGGTAACGGAGAACCAATCATAGTCCAGGTTTAAGGTTTTTTAGTACCAATTTGATGGCTGGCGACAGCCAGATTTCTCCTGTGGATGATCCACACAATCCAGTAGTGTCTTGCCGAGAGAGGACGAGTCTCCCTCACGAAACTGGGAAAATGTTGTTGAAGTAATTCAAGGAGATACAATGTGAAACTCTTCGTTAAACCTCTCGCTATTTACGGCCTCAATTCCGTGGGATGGAGGTGCAACAGTTGGAGCAAACACAACGGCCAAGGAGGTACCGGCGATGTCACAATTCATCTGCAAGACGGTAGGCAAGCTCGAGTTGTCCCTGAAGATCAACTATCCGCCAGACTGGGTTCCGACGAATATTTGGCTGGTGATTGTCTTCTTCCACAGTGGTCAGTTCCTAAGCGAGACGTTGCTGTAGTTTCGTCCAAGTCCAACGTGATGCTGCTCTACAACCCCGGCCCCAACTTGTAGGCAAAAAGGTTAGGCGGCGACGCGGAACTGGTACAAAGGATCTCTCCACTGTAGAACGTGGATGATGAAAGCGTACCAACCTGGATCGCCAACGGCGCTAGTCACGGCTTCTTCAGTCGATTGGCTATTTGCTCCCTGAACCGAAGGTGAGACTAACGACTAAGGAGAAATCCTCAAACCAAAACCGGGAATGCACCAAAGAGGGCCTCGAGAACTGACAGCCGAAGCGCCATGGAGTTCGACGATGTGGAGGCCATGATGAAGGAGCCGGGTTGACTCCAAGCATTCCCCGAGAAGTGAAAGGAATCATGATGAATCAGAAGTTACTCAAGCTCGTCTGCAACACACCTGGCATCCCCGGGTTCGAAGATCCGATTCAGGAGATCGTCGAGGAGATGCTTCGACCCACCTGCGACGAGGTCCGGCGCGACCGAATGGGCAATGTGATTGGCCAGAAGAAGGCGACGAAGCCATCGGTGGGCGAGCGCCCCTTGCGTGTGGTCCTGGCCGCGCACGCGGACGAGATCGGCATGATGGTGAAGCATCTCGATGGCAATGGGTTCATTCGTTTCGAGCCGGTGGGCGGACTCAATGCGCAGGCGATCGTCTCGCAACGAGTGATCGTCCATGGTCGCGAGCCAGTGAACGGTGTCATCGTACCAACTAACGGCGACAAGCTACCGGCAATGAAGGACATGCTCATCGACGTAGCATTGCCCAGAGACAAAGTGTGCGAGTTGATCGAGGTCGGCGACGTCATCACCTTCGCGCAAGAGTTGGTGCTGCTCAACGACAAGGTCTACATGGGCCGCAACTTCGACGATCGGATTGGTACGTACTGCCTGTTGGAAGCCATGAACCACCTCGGCGACACAGCTGTCGACGTGTACGCGGTGAGCACAGTGCAGGAAGAGAAGGGGGTACGCGGCATGCCGGTGGCCGCCTTTGCGATCGAACCCGACGTCGGTCTTGCCATTGATGGCAGCCTTACCTGGGGAGCCCACATCGGCAAACACGAGAACATCTGCGCCCTGGGCGAGGGCACGGGCATCTACCTTATGGATGGGCTGACAATCGCCGACCGGCGGTTGCTCCGGTTCTTGTTCGATCTGTGCGAGAAACACAAGGTTCCCTACCAGCGCAACATCGGCGGCGGCACAGATGCTTCCGCCATCCAGCGGACAGGCATCGGCGCATTGGCAACTACAATTGGTGCGCCGACGCGGTACATGCATTCGACAGTTCAACTTGCACATGGCGACGACATCGCCGCCACTGTAAAGCTGCTTGTCGCATTTTTGGAGAACGCCCATCACCTGAAAGAACTAGTCCGATAACTCTTTCGCCGTTGCCACCGGCACAAACTATTACAAGTAGGCAGGCGTCCGCCGCTTCAATGCCAGTATAGATCTTAGCTAACCAATCAGCCCAAGGCTCATGATCATGGGCGGTTAGTTGATCAAAGAGGTGGCGAACGACGTCGATGTCACGGCGAGGGTAAGAGATGAATACATCTGACATTGGTGATGGATTGTAGCAAGATTCGCCGAATCTGAAAAGGGTCGGTGACATCTGCACACTCTCAAGACTAAGGCCAAAAATCCTTGTTACCACAAAGACAAGTAATCGGTGTCAAAAAAGGATTAGTTCGTTGATATATTTTTACTGATACAATAGTGTTATACTAACGGTATCTTCTACAGCCGTAGATGAATTTACTGGCGATAATATGAAATTTTGGAATTAATGAAGCTTGAAAAGTGCCAAAATTGTTAGTGGATGCTACTAAATGCAGAACTCCGTTAACTATGAGAAGGAAAATATTTTGCGAACTGACAAGAGCTTGGTTTTCGGTCTACTGTAGGTCTAGCTACTAACCTTTGTTCTACCGGACAGTCTCAGATACTCTGTCTGCCTTTTGAAGGTACGGGCGAGATCGCAAAAGGGACGTAAGCGGAAATCGAAAAGATGGTGTTATCGTCCAGGCAACTCGTGTACCGGGTAAGTAGAGACAGGGCGTCTCTATCGGTGAAGAAGACGAATATGTTGAGATTCCTAACGTTACTTAAGCCGGAAGGAACTCTCGAATTCTGGTTCAAACCAAATTGGCAGGGTGATACGGCAGAGACATACAGGCTATTTGATGCCGCCTCGGATAAGATTTTCTGGTTTGTGGGAAAGGCCTCACCGGTTAGCGCATACCGTATTTTGGCTTCTTCTTAGAGGGCACGGTTGATGCTGATTTTATAATCAAAACAGATGCCAGCGTTATATCTGCTGGCACTTGTATCATCTAGTTGCGACCTGGGATTTCGGCAGTGGAAAGGCGAACTTCTATATTAATGGAGAAGAGGCTGCGCACAGCGACGGATTGGGTAAGTTTCCCGAACTTGCGCCAAAAGTCAGGATTGGGTTTAATGCGGAGAGTGGCTACAAAGACGCTGACGACATTATTGATGAATTCGCCATTACGACAAGGCTCTGAGCACCGATGAGATTGAGCGAGATATGGAACAGTTAGTTTATCCTGTTGTACCAGGTCACAAGCTAGCCACGGTTTGGGGAAACATCAAATGGTGAGTGGAACAAAAAACTACCGCATACATGCTGGTAGTGAGTAGCCATATAATGTTGGCGGTGAAAACCATCGAGGGCCCTGACCCGGTCAAGGAATCGTTCGGATCTCAAGGTTTTTTCGCGATTCGTTTGAAGAACAGATTGCTACGTCTAAGAAGGGGGTACACCCCTTTTAGGCCACGGAAAGGAAATACGCATGTCTAAACTTGTCTATGGCATTTGGCCTGCACTGGTAACGCCGTTTGGCGACAACCTCGAACTCAAGATAGACGCAGTAACGCCGCTTGTGCACTCTCTTTTGGAGACCGACATCAGCGGTTTCTTTGTGTGTGGTGGTACTGGCGAAGGCCGGGCCATGACCGTGCCGGAACGAAAGGCAATAGGGGAGGCTGCTGTCAGGGCCGTGGGCGGTCAGGTGCCGGTAATTCTCCACGTAGGGGGAACGACGACAGAAGAATCCGTGGCGCTTGCGACACATGCTCCCATGGTCGGAGCAGACGCAGTGGCCTCGGTGGCGCCCGCTAACCGGCCGAATGACCTGGCCGCCGCTGTGAGGCATTACACCGCTATAGGCAGTGCCTCAGATCTTCCTTTCTATGTTTACTGGCTGGCCTCCGATGCCGATCGGAGGGTGACGGCCCACAGATTTCTCGAGGCCATGCCGAATTTTTCCGGAATTAAGTTCACCGATACGAATTTCTATCTGTTTCAGCAACTAGTGGACCTTTCGGGCGGATGTCTGAATGCGATTACCGGTCCCGATGAAATGTGCGCGGCCGGTATGATAATGGGAAGCGACGGGGCTATAGGTAGCACGTACAACATAATGCCCAGGATATTTTGTGGAATGTACCAGGCGTTCCAAGAAGGACGTGTGTCCAGGACGCAATGAAGGCCCAGATTAACGCTAACAGGGTGATTTCTGTTCTCATGTCCTTTCGGGGTGCTGGCAGGCATCAAGGCCATGCTCGGATGGCGAGGACTACCGGTGGGGCCCCCACGTTCGCCAAACAATCGCCTCACGGAAGAGGACGAGTCAAGGCTGAAACAGACAATCGAGGCTCTGGACTTCGGGGTTGTGTGACACACCATGCTCCGGATCATTCACACGCGCACTTGTAATACTACCAGGGTGCCTACGGCTTCGTGTTGCGGCAGTCAGTATGAGACTGAATCCTGACCTGGTCGACGTTGCCTTCCTCGTTATCGGAATTGTGATCTATATACTTTAGTGGCGGAAGAGAACCCGACGAGCCGAGAGATTAGGCGTGGAACATGTAGCACCGTTAAGAACAGATAGGCAATGCGAAATCGATTGTTAGTGTGGCTGTTGTGTGCCTAGTTAATTTGCCATTCTAATTAGAGCTTTACCGACGTGAAAATTCTTGATAAACCGTTATCGATACTACTTTCGCGGTCTGGGACCAGGAACGGCGATGCTCAAGTTTTCTGGGCAGGGTGGTAAACTTGAGTTGAAGCTTGAGGTCATTGCCTAGGCAGCCCTGTATACATACCGCAAATATGGAAATATCACTCTCCCTCGTATCTGGCCGATGAATGCCCCCTGATTACAGCGATCTGAAGTCAGCGCGCACGCTACACACCGAAGGGGATCTGGCGAACCTACGCGAAGGCGAAACAGTATCCAGGTGGGCGTAACGATGGATCAATGCTCCCGACGAAGACATCTACAACATTGTCCCCAGCCTCAGCGTGCTGAGGACCTGCCTCATGGTCCTGGGTCAGTGCGAAGGTGGAGGCGTAAGCAAAGGCTATCTGGAATGCGATGACAAGATCTACAAAGGTCGCAGTAGATTCTATCCCTAGGTCTTCGAACCGAAAAGCATCCATGGAAAGTGTAGTGCCCCGAATGCGAGACTTGGTTTCCCTCCAACGACTGGCACAAAGGCGACATGCATTCGGGCGAGTACCCCCGGATGACGGTTACGGCTGCGAACCATTGATTACGGTCAAGGACACCAACGACTGCGCCTAGCGTTACCCGTTCATAGCCTACTACCACCAGTGGACAGCCTACATGAATGAACTCACGCCCGGCATCATCAAGTGTGCCCACGCCGCTGTTGCCACCGGGGACCTGGCTTATGTTATGGACACAAGGCCGCAGTGGGACTGTGCTGCGATTTGCTGAAAGCATGTTGGACATGTCGCCCAATCTAGATCACCGCAAACTGGCCAATCGCGACGGTATCTACCAATGGCCGGTCGGCGCGCCCATCGAAGCAAAGTGCCATCAGCTTAACCACAGCTTCTATTACATTCAGCCTACTAGGATACCCCGTGCATGGAAAACGCGGCACGAGCCTGAGACCTGATCTTCGATAAACTCGAAGGGGGACCAGGCGCTGATCGATTTCTGCTGGAGGACCCACCAGCTGGAGATTCACACCATCAAGGAACTTCGTCGATTCATCGACGCCGGTGTGATCTGCGCCCCGGTTCAGATGTGCCTAGACAGCGCGGTGTGGCGCAACTATCCGCAACAAGAGGTCACCGCTTCGACTTTGGCTCTGGCGCTCGGAACGCGGAAACCGATGGGCATCGTGGACTACCTGCTGAATGAAAACGGTGTTCGTTTTTCTCTCTCGAACCAATATTACAAAGACGGTTCAGTGCATGAATCACCGAGCGACAACCACATCCAGATTGGCAACATGGTCCGGCTGTTCCAGACGTTGGAGAAGTTACGCTAACTGTTCCCCGACCGATACAAGGAGCCCCGTTTCGTTCCTCCCATTCAGGATCCAAAATTCCGTAGGCAGTATGATTTTCCGCTGGAATTTTCTCTCATCGGGCGCACCTATGCCGAGGTAAGCGATTCAGGAAGTACCGGCCAGTCCGACCCAATCGACCCTCAACAGGGCTATCCCCGCAATCTCAACGACTGGGTCACCACGTGGGAACTCACCGGAGATGCTCGCTTCGCTCAGGCTATGTGCGACCCGGGCGGAAACCTGGCGAAGAAAATCTCTAATCTGGAACTTCGCGCCGCGGCCGAGAGGCCGGCAGAGAGTTAGGCTGGCAGGTGAAAGTGCCTGGCAACATTCTCGATGGCTACGGTCACGCTATCCTTCGCTCAGGAGATGGCGAACACCAGCGAGCCCTCTGGATGCGATACACCCGTTGCGTCCAGCACGCCCATCCGGACATGCTGACGTTCGGGTGGAGGATCTGAAATGCAATCTCCTTCCGGAACTGGGGTACCCGCAAGGTTGGACATTTGCAAGATACTGGGAGACCAACTGGGGCACGCATATTACGGGTGTGCACAGTACAGAGACTTCAACAAGGGGGAACTGACCACGTTTGTATCTGCATCGTCTGCCCAGGTTACCACGGGAATGCACCGCGAAACTCAAGGGGAAGCGTGTTTTACGACAGCGGCTGATAGCTCTTGTTGACCTGTCGGAAGAAGTCTTCTATGCCCTGACCGTTGAGCACGTCCATGGCAGCGAGGAACACACGTTCAGCTTCCACGGCCCCAATGGTGATGCAACACCAGCCAACCTGACTCTTGAGCCTTACAACGGCACGACTCTGGGGGAAGGTCTCGAGTACGGTGACTTCTCTTCAACGAACGCCATAGATCCCGAACTCTCATGTTTCGCATTTCTGTGGGAACCGGCCAAAGGTACTCCGAAGGGCGTTTGGAGCCTGGGCTATGCGCTCCGTGAGCAAGAGGACATTCACTTGCACATGACGAGTGTCTATCCCAAAGCAAACGAGTTAATCGTAGCCAAAGGGAAGTCCCCCGGCGGCGTTTCGAAGTACGACATGACCTGGGCTATTCAACACGGCCACAGCGAATCGCCGTTGACCACTCAATATCTCTATGTGCTGGAACCATGTCAACAACTCCACCATCGAAAAGATAGAGCGTTTACCGCGTCAGCGGTGGCAATCCCAATGCGCAGTTTCCCTCGCTCGATGTGCGCAGTATCACTCGCGAGGTCATCGACACGATCCTGCTCCAAGACAAGGCAGTACCGATTGTGACCGCGGGAGGGATCACATTCGACGGCGAGTTCGGATTGTGGTGAAAGAACAGCAACAAGCTCACAGCAGCAACGCTTGTCCGAGGCACAAACGGCCAAAGACAATACCGGCGTTACGCAGCCTGAGGCGGAATCCCACGGGCAGATCGTCTCTTGCGACTGGAAGGGCGCTGCAGTCACCATCCGCCCGGTCCCCGCTCCAGTGGCCGGACAATCTGTCCGACACATTCACATCACGAACTGCGATGGCAACTCGGTATCGTACCAGATCGTGGATGCTGAACAGGTCAAGAATGGTTGCCGCATCCGCTTGGGCCTCGATCCGCGAAGGCTTCGTAAAAAGCTGCAGGGACGGAGTCGTCACCAGCGAGACCTATCTGAAACTTTATCCCTTCGGCTACTACGCGGGTAAAACCCTCGGCAACGAGACCAACGACGTTTTCTATCGCCAAAGATCAGGACAAAGACCAGGCCGCCACCCCCGAAGCCGCCTTCTGCGACCGGGACCGAGATGGCCTGTGCCGATTCCTCATCTACGACTATGGACCCGGGGACCACGTAACAGTAGAGAACTTTGCGGCTATCCGGGAAAACTGAGGTCGCGTCCGGGCCACTGCGAGCTTGAGTTACCACACGTCGCAATCGCCATGAACTGCGCCTGAGGCACTCGATGAGATTAGTTCTAGTGAAGCTGACCCAGTACCAATTCTATAATGATTGGCCAAAGTTACCCGCTACCAGCACCAGGTCAAGGGTGATTAGGTGAGATAACGTTAATTTTCAAACTACAAAACTAACTGTCGCTTAACCACCGCCTCGTCAAGATCCACTCCCAGTCCTGGGCCTGTTGGTGGCGTAATATAGCCGTTTTCAAACTTAATTGGCTCCTTGAAGATCTGCTGGTGAAGATCGTTTCCGTTGTACTCCTGAATCAAGAAATTCGGGGAACAGGTATCAACTTGTATTGCAGCGGCGGCGGCGATGGGGCCACAATACATATGCGGGGCAATCATCGCGTAATGAGCTTCGGCGATGCTGGCGATTTTCTTCGACTCAAGGATGCCGCCGCATTGACCAACATCCAACTGAATGACCTGTGCGGCCTGTTTCTTAAGTAG
This sequence comes from Candidatus Poribacteria bacterium, assembly GCA_002699335.1. The sequence goes on along the minus strand of PACG01000177.1, from coordinate 42,215 downwards.
TTCCGCGAATTCAAATTTGGTAACCAGACGCTCGCCAGTGGCAATCGGAATGCTGGTATGAGCGGCAACTCGGGCCATTTCGTCGATATTCTCCGGCGGAACGGGTTCTTCAAACCAGAAGGGATCAAATTCTTCCAGAATTTTGGCGACGCGAATAGCCCCAGCAGTACTAAATTGCCCGTGCGTGCCAATGCCAATTTCCAAATCATCTCCTACTGCGTCGCGGATCACCTGAAAGATTTTGGCTACGTGACGGATCATTTTTAGAGGGAAGTCACGCGGATAGGGGAAGAATGGGGTAAAGGGATCCCACTTGCAGGCCGTGTTGCCATCTTCGACCAGTTTGATTGCAATGTCTGCCGCCTTTTCCGGGTTTTCCCAAATGCCCTCGGTCGGCATGTAGGCATAGGCGCGGAGTTTGTCGTGAAATTGGCCACCTAGCAGATTGTAGATAGGCTGATTCGTCACCTTACCAATAATGTCCCAACAAGCCATTTCAATTGCACTCAGAGCGGGAGTCATATCCAACCCCGGGTGGCGATAGTCGTGTCGGGAGGCAAAAATGGTTTGCCATAGCTTCTCCACCTCAAATGGATTTCTACCAACGACAAATTGTTCACCTAAATCCTTAATTAGCCGGACCTGCGCATCTAGGTTGGTCGCATTCCCCGACGGTCTCTCCCCCAATCCAACAATGCCCTCATCCGTGACAAGTTGTACAAAAAGCCACATACTCCCGCCACGATAAGGCCGAATGTTGTTTAGTACAAGGGTTTTGACTTCAACAACTTCCATTTTTTCCTCCTGAAATCAGGTTAAGTTTGATGAGTCCATAGAAATTGGCTGTCGGCAGCGATCCGAACCCTCACCTGTCCTTCGGACTTCCGCCCCTTTTCCCAAAGGGGCGCCCTTACTAAGGGCGCGAATGATACAGGCCAATCTGCGATCGGATACATTCGTGGTGGCGATCTTTGATCATCGGAGGGGGTCTACTCCAATCCTACCACACATCGAAACCTTGTGTAGCCCCAAACCCCACCCCGGTACACTCGCCGGATGCCTGTGCGCGGCCCAGGCGGGTTCCACCATTTCTTAGCTAGGGATTTACTATAGTAATCAAGGCCATACCAATCCGCACACCACTCACTAACATTTCCTACCATATCATATAGTCCATAACCGTTGGGCTCAAAACTGCCCAACGGTGCTGTTTCTTCTCTCCCCCATTTTCCCCTACCGCCAGTACCATCATAGTTAGCATCATAGTGCGTTATCGCGTCTCCCCAGGGATAAGCGTTTACCTATCAATCCTCCACAGGCCGCATATTCCCACTTCGCTTCGGTGGATAGACAACCTTTTACCTGCCCATTTCGCATAAGCTGTGGCCTCATACCAACTGATTCTACCACCGGTTGATTGTAAGCCGACTGGGCAGGTAGATTTCGTCCAGTACTGCGGTTTCCACCCCCGTGTGTTGCACGAAAACCTCGTATTGGGCGTTAGTCATCGCTGTCACATCCATATAGAACTCAACCAGTTCCACTGTATGAACTGGTTGTGCATCTGTACTCTCTTCATTAAAGTGGTCCTCCATCTCAAATGACCCAGCCGGGATCAACACCATTTCTAATCCATCCCTCTCCCAACTTATCCTCTCCCCCGTCATCTGCTAGCACCCTGACTAAAAAGTTCTCTCCATATATATGCAGAAACTCATCCGCTGCTATCGTCTATGCTATTTCCTTCCTTCTCCCACTACTAATTCCTCCCTCTACGTCACCCGACAGTTGCTCTCTCGGTACTGTAAAATGGAATGTCTTTCCCCCATCATCTGACACCTTGACGCTAACGGTCATCAGATCTCCATCCGCATCTTCCACCTCATAGTTGATCGACACATGCTCATCATCTTTGCTATTGGGTTGGTGACCACCGGCTTCTGGTTCTCCTTCTCCTGCCCGCACAAACTCATTGTTAGCAACGGTAACAATACAGATAAATATGCCACTCTTCTCATTTGGTTCTCTATTCCGCCTGGCCGCACACCATTAGATTCCTGCTGACCCGAATACAGCAAATTAGTCCCTTTTTGTAAAGTCTCCACTAGTTTAATAACGACCGGTAAATAAGGTTATCGGGTGTTTTGCATTGGCGGTACAATTACTTCTACTCCTCTTTAGCCCAAGGGGTTGGCGTAACATATCCTTTATCTCGATACGGGTCTTCGCCTTTTACTGGAATTACACCACGATAATTACGCTCGCCCCCCCAAGAAAGTAAAGTATTCGAACTGCAATAGTGAATTGTCAAAGCTGGGCGATAATAGTCGCTAACATTTTTTTTAGAGCTATGTAGTAAATGGCCGGAAAAAAATAACACACTGCCAGAATTCATCTCAATTGGAATTTCTGTTTGGTCTTCAAACCCTCTAGCAATAGGCATACTATCTACATCTGGCAAGTTATGGGAATAACGTTCGTAAAGAATGCCCGAATGGTGGCTATTAGGAATAACCCATAAGCAACCATTATCAACGGTTGCATCAGACAACGCGATCCAAATCCCTGTCAGTGAACGATCACGAGTTGGGATAGCCTCTTCATCTTGATGCCAGGGGCTACCATTTCCACCGGGTTTCTTAGTGACAAACATCGTTTGCATACATTTGTATGCCCCATTCCAAAATGGAACTGTTGCACCGACGATCAGGTCTAGAATCTGACACAAGCCGGAATGGATGGCGTACTTACGGATAGTTGGGCTATAGGCATGTGGTTGACCAATATACATATAACGGCCAAGCAAGCGCTCATCAGTTAAGGGCCAATTAACAGAATTAATGGCTGGACAGCCATAGTCACCACGATTAATTTTGGCCAGGTCTGCTCGAATATCTCCGCATTCAATCGGAGATATTAACCGTTCAACTAAAACAAAGCCGTTTTCAACATAAAATTCGGTCAGTTCGTCGGAGTCAACTGCATCCAACTTAAATCTAGGAATCGACTTTATATCCATATTTTACCAATCGCACAGGGATCATCTCAAAATTGTCAACGCTAAATCAATTTATACTATCATACTTCTATTAGGCTGCCAATAATATTCAGCCGAAGAAGGCAGTCAGGTGTCACACCAGACCACCTACCGGAGTTTATTTTCAAGCCTATGATGTGTCAAGCTCATGGTATGCTGAAAAAAGAGCCTCTTCAGCACCTTAGAAGCCAACGGGTAATTACGTCAATCTAAGCATTCAAGCCAAAAAAGAGATCAGCGGAGGGACATATTAGCAATGCGGTTTCAATCCGTCAGCGACCATTATTAGTGGAGGATCGAGCCGTTACTGGTCATTGGGCAGGAGGTCTAATTGCCGGTTGGAAAACAGTTACATGGCCACACCGGTCGAACGCCATTTCAGGCTATGTAATGTTGGTAAAGGTAGGTAAGAAGGGGAGGCAGACCGTTGTTTCTGCCCTGATTTTGTTACATCAGACCTCCGAATAGGCCAACGATTGCCGACCGATATGAAATCATTTCGTCCATATCAGATTTCGACAGTTTATTTCTCAGTGATGCGGCTAGCAGGCGTTGGATCGTTACCTGCGTACGCGGGGTGTGAACGCTTACTTACTGCCAGGAGATGCCCTAATTCCCCACCGTTATGGTGCTGACTTGCAACGAATCAAAGCAGCACCTCTTTCATCGAGTCGATTAACCCGTCCGGTGGATCAAACGGTAGTTCTACCGGTGCGTGGGTTAGAGAACTCTGATAAATTCCCATTAGCAGATTAAATTCGGCTAACGATTGGGCCAGATGAGTTGGATGCACCTTTTGTTCGTCGTCAAGCCAATCAAAAACGGCGTCAGTTAGTCCGGCCTGACCCAAAACATCCTGTTCACCGTAGCTGTGGGAACCGCTCTCGTATCCGTTCTCTGGTGTGCCACGTTCCCAACCATCCATGTTCCAATGGATGAAACCACGAGTGCCAAAAACAGCAATCCGTTTATGCCGATGTGCCGCGGAGTTGTCACCAATTGACGGTGCGGCTTCAGTGCCAAAAGTAGCCAGGCAGCGGATATCATTAGCATAGGTTATCGATGCGGTTGCATGCCTCGGGGACGGCTGTAATGAATCCAATTGGCTTCCATCTGCAACCTGACCAAAAACTTTGACCGGCTGCGAATTGTCAATGTATGAAGATACCAGTTGAAGGACATGTGGTCCTTGGTCTATGGGTGTTGAACGGGCACTGGCATCGATGAACTTAATCTCACCAATCCTTCCGGCAGTGACATCAGCTTTGAGTTCTAAATTTCGTGGATGAAAGTTCAGTTGCGTGTTGACACAGAACTTAGTCTTAGTATTCTGACACAATTCTGCTAATTGCTTCCAATCTTCCGCGGCGACCGCAATCGGTTTCTCCACAATAGCGGCAGGTACTTCATGGTCCGAGGCGATTTTCATCAGTGAATGACGGATCAGTTGGCTTGTACCGCGCAGCGTGGGAGCAGTGACAATATGCAATAAGTCAGGGTTTTCTTGCTCTAGCATCTGATGAAGATCTGTGTAGCGCTTTGAGACACCAAAATCGTCTCCAAAAGAGTTGAGAAGTTCTTCATTCATATCGCAGATGGCAACAATTCGGCCACCCTCTACATGCTGATACGCCTGAGCGTGTCCACGCGCTCGCCCACCACAACCTAAAAATGCGGATTTATACATGATTGTCTCCCTAAATGGCTCTGTCTATCTTGATCTTTCCTTTGATGCCAAGCTATTCTGTTAACTAGCTCGAATTCTNCTTAAGATAATATCTACAACCTAACCCATCAGGAAAGTTTAAACCGTTTTTTCTCCCCCGCATTATAACAGAACCAGGCTGACTAACCAATATTAAAGTCGAAGAGCCCGAAATCTGTTTCCTGATTCCTAAGTAGCTGGTCAAAACAATCTCGTAATTTTAGTATGATATCCCCACATCATAGTAGGAGGGATGAAGGATATCAAAAAGAACCATACATTACAACCGGGAGAGCATCCAGACAAGAAATCGGACCTGTTGTGGAGAATCTTAACAGCAGACCCGAAAAACGCCTTGGATCCAAATTACCGAATCAGGTATTCTTCATTTGTTTATCCTTTGTGGNACCTATAGTAATTAAAGATATTTAGCAGCGTACTTCTTGCAAAAGCAGAGTTATTCTCGCTTGGTTGCGTAGAGATGCAATCTGTCGTGTCTTTACGGGATTAATTCACCAAAAAAGAGAGCTAATGCCAACATATGCAAGNGGGTTAGCATTTCAACACTATAACATTAAGGAGCTAAACAGCATGGGNAAATTCAAATTGGCTTGTCACTTGATCCAATTTGCTGGCGAACAGAACGAAACCCTCGAAAAAGTGTTTCGAGAAGTAGCCGAGGCCGGCTGGAACGGTGTCGAAGGCATCGGTGTAAGCAGTGGTGATGAACTAGTTGAGATGGCAACTTTGGCCAGTAGTTTTGTCTGCATCTTGTCAACATCGGTGGGCAGGGTTCTGCTATTGACGCTGTTAAGTGCAATATCACTCTCGATAATGATGCCGCAGAGGTTCACGGACTACGGCGAAGCGATTGGGGAGGAAATAATCCAACTGAGGCCGATTTTAAACAAGTCGCCCAAACTCTAGACGAGATTCTTTACTTTTGTGACCAGCACAATATAAAAGGATTTCATCACGCGCATCTTGGTACTATGATCGCAANGGTTGAAGATACCGAACGGTTAATGTCAGTAACANCGAAACTATGGCTGTTGTTCGATACCGGNCATCTTCTAGCGGCAGGAAGTGATCCAATGCAGGTTTTCGACAAACCGATTCTGCCCAACCGGATTGGACACGTTCATCTGAAAAACTTCCATGCGAACGAACTGCAGAGTTGGAATCATCGAACGCAGAAGTTTAGTGAACAGGGCCGATTTGCAGAGCTGGGAGCAGGCAACGTCGGCTTGGACGTCGGAGCGGTTTTGTCAGCGCTAACTGAGGTCGGCTATGAAGGTTGGGTTTCAGTTGAACTGNATCGCCCTTATCCGCCACGTCCACCAGTAGAAGCCGCCAAGGTAAATCGTGAATACTTGGCCAGCATCGGCTACTAGACTCCCTGCAAAAGTTGATTGAGTTATGCAGGTTGTATTCCTCCGGAACAAAACTAGAAGCGAAGGCAATCTACAAAAAAAGGAGATGTCACACAAGGCAATGCCGCTTTATCCATTTAATTTAGCTGATAAANATACTGAATTGGTTATAGTCTACCTGGTAGAGGATATCGGGGACTGACGCCGTCGCATCGGTGATCGCCACCCTTCAGCGGTCCTATCAGGATAAAGGCTATAACGATAGACCGCAGAAAAGTCGCTATGATGAAACTTAGAATAGGTATTACCGGTTTAAGGCGCGGTAGAACATGGATCAATACCTTTTCTCAGGACGACGGATCCGACGTTATCGCGCTATGCGATATGGATCCATCGCTTCTAAAGGAATCCCCAGCAACCCAAAAGGTCACCGATTTTGTGATCTTTTGGCTATGGATCTCGATGCCGTTGTCATTTGTACGCCTCCCGCCTCCATGCAGAACAGACGGTTTTGGCGCTTGAAAGTGGTAAGCACGTTCTATGTGAGGTGCCGGCGGCCACTACCATTAGCGAATGGCGGCAAATCGTGAATGCCGTTAATAAATCCGGACAAAAATACATGCTGGCCGAAAATAGCTGTTATAGTGATATGCATCTCACCTGGAGGTCGACAGTTGAAGATGGTAATCTGGGAAAGATCATCTACGCTGAAGCTGAACACGTTCACGACTGTCGTCAACTGATGAAGAATGATGATGGTACTTTAACCTGGCGTGCCAGTTGGCCACCGATTCAATACTGCACACATAGTCTCGGGCCTCTGCTCTTCATAGCTGATGATCGATGTGTCAGCGCAATCGGCCTTTCTAGCAGAAGCAACGTAGCACCAGACATTGGTGCTATAGATCTGGAGGTTGGACTTTTTAGAACGNCAAACGGAACAACGATCAAAATTCTTTGTGNTTTTTCGATTGAAAGGCNTCCAGCGTTTCATTGGTATATTATCTACGGCGCCAACGGCGTTCCTGAAAGTCAAAGGCAATATGATGACGTCACTGACGNCAATAAGCCGATCAGTGGATACTATCAGGCAACCAAATTAGACCAGAACATGAAGTTGCGCCAAAGTAATGCGGCAGCTCACGGTATAGCTGAAAATCGGGTAGCCTCTGAATTCATTGAATCTATACTCAACGATACAATTCCGTCAATCGACGTGTATCGAGCGATGGATTATACTGTACCTGGGATATGTGCTCATCTTTCGGCCCAAAAGGGTGGAGAACCCATCTCAGTTCCAGATCTACGAATCAACTAAACTCATTTCAAAAAAGCATATCATGTTTGATAACGTTAAAGTAGGCGTAATCGGTTGCGGTGGAATGGGAAGTCAACATGCCCGAAATTTAGCTGAAATTGAAGGTGCTGATCTACGTGCACTGGCCGATGTCAATTTAGATGCAGCCGAGCGGTTAAAGCGAGAAGTTGGAGGGAAATACTGTACCACAGACCCACAGGACCTATTTTATGACGAACAGATAGATCTGGTCCTCATCTGTACTCACCACCATCTGCACCTTCCTTTCGCTGTTCAAGCCGCTGACGCCGGTAAAGACATTTTTGTCGAGAAACCATTGGCGCTGACAATTAAAGAGTGTGAACAGATAGNGTCGACGGTCGAGCGTACGGGTGTAAAATTGATGGTCGGGTTCCAAGCCAGATTTTCGCCATTTATGAAAAAGCTAAAACAGTCAGTTCCAAATCCGCTAGTAATTGTGGGGCAGATGGTAGATCCGAGGTGGGGAGACGATAGTTGGGCCAACGATCCAATCGAAGGTGGAGGAAATGTGTTGTCACAGGGTTGTCATCTACTCGACGCCATTTGCTGGTTAGCTGGCTCTGAACCGGTCAGTATCTATGCTGAAGGCGGAAACTTCACACATCCCAAGATACCAGAAATCACCGATAGCATCGTCTCGACTATTCGCTTTGCCAGCGGATGCGTAGCCAGTGCTATCATTGGGGATTTTGGTGCGCCGGCCTTGGTTGGGAAAGGATTCTACGAACTTTTCGGAGGCGATAAAACCGCTACTCTTTCAGGATACTATAATACCCCGGCAATCAAGTTCTGGGGGATCGAACCTCAAACGTTCACGATGGATAACTTACCCGCTGAACTCCGTGACGGTAGTGTTGCTCATGGTTACGTTGGCGAAATGGAGGCTCTTATTAGCTGGGTTAGATCAGGTACAGATCCCATGGAGGCTGCCAAAGTAGGCGACGGTCTAAAGGCAACCAAACTGGCGGTTAAAGCGATTGAAGCCATCAAAAGTCGGGTGCCACAAGCATTGCCCTAATAATCTATGACTAAACCTGTTTCTTGTATCTTGAATTGGCAGCCGTCCAGTGTTCACGGATGGGGAGTTTACGGACTCAACCTGGCCCTAAACTGGGTTCGAGAAGGTCGGCTGCGTCCCATTTTTTCGCAGGCCTTTCAGATGGAACTGATTCAGCTGGATCCGATACGTCGCTCCATCTTCCAGTCGATTCATGATGCAACAGAAGAGCTCAAATCCCAGTTAATACAACTACCGGCAGATCAGAAACTGGTTTTCGACCTACCTGTTCTGCATGGGCTTGGTAATGGCTTAACCACCAGTCCATCGTTTAACCAACAGGTATTACTGAGTTCACACCTGATAGGGGTCGTTTTCTTTGAAGATACGGCTTTAACGCCGGAAGCGATGGAAAGAACCAAATTATATCGAATGATCATAGCCGGTTCTAACTGGAATCGAGAGGTACTACAGGCCAACGGCTACCAGGATGTGGTGACGATCATGCAAGGGGTTGATCATACCGTTTTTCATGCAGAAAATAAGGTGTCGTGGTTGCCAGACCGTTTCTTAATCTTTTCCGGCGGCAAGTTAGAGTTCCGCAAAGGGCAAGATCTGCTCCTTAAAGCTGTTAGCTATTTTATTGAATTGCACCCGGATACGATCTTGGTGACAGCTTGGCAAAGCCCATGGCAAGATCTAGCCGAAAAGCTGAATCATTCGCGCATGGCCGAACCGGTGGTATATGATGAGCGAGGTCGAGTGGATGTGCCAACTTGGGTCGCCAACAATGGAATTCCATCTCAAAATTTCTTAAACCTAGGCTTAATCTCAAATAGCCAGATTGCCAATACAGTTCGACAGATGGATGTGGCCCTATTTCCCAATCGAGCCGAAGGCGGCACCAATCTGGTAGCCATGGAGTGCATGGCTTGTGGGGTTCCCGTGATCCTGTCGCGCAATACGGGACACTTAGATCTGATCCACGATGACGAATCACAACCGACTTGTCTGACNCTGGATGACCAAAAGCCGGTCGTGACCTCAGATATGGGAACCGATGGTTGGGGGGAAAGTCAGGTTGACGAAATCGTTGATCGATTGGAGTTTGCCTACCAAAANAGAGACCAGCTGCGCCAGATTGGCAAACAAGGGGCCGAATTTATGCATCAATATAGCTGGGAGCGACAGTCAGCTAAATTAGGCGATTTAATTCTACAACTCACTTCCAAATAACAGAGTTGCGTGTGTAGGTTAAATGATCTCCACGCCAGCCAGCTTCATTGCCTCTAACGCCTGACGACCATCGTCGGGTTGGATATTAACCGCCCGGACGGCATCTTTTCGGACGCAGGTCTTCAACCCTTGTTTGACCGCGTCCAAAGCTGAAGCTTTAACACAGTAGTCGGTCGCCAGCCCCACCACTGTTAAATCTCCAACGTTTTTTTGTTTCAGGAATTCAGCCAAATCAAGATTAGTGGCTTCAAAGGCGGAGTATCCATCATCCTGGTTACCAGTCCCTTTGTGTAATATTTGGTCGATCTCTTGGTGATTGAGATCAGGATGAAAATCGGCGCCTGCTGAATTCTGCACACAGTGAACGGGCCACTGGTCAAAATGGGCTGTTTGGGACGGATGCCAATCTTTGCTGGCGATGACCAGATCGAACTGTGGCAACATACTGTTGATCACCGGAACAATTTGGTCACCCGTTGGAACAGCCAATGCGCCACCCGGACAGAAATCGTTTTGAACATCAACAATCAATAGTGCTTTCATAGGTTGGGTCCTTTAAGCCTAACTTCGGATCTACAACTGCATTTGCGGGTCGGATTAACTGATTGTTTAAGAGAAGTACCCTCAAATCTGGATTGGGACACGAANATGATAACAAGATCTACTCAGTCTGTCAAGCCTGGAACTTTCAAAAGTTGTCTTGGCCGCTGCTCTGTTTTTGGAACTCATCCTGATAGTAGGAGAAGCNAGGTTTCAGGACCAAACCTACGCGCCAGGTGGGTGATAATAGCCTTTTATGGCCTCAGTCTGTTTGTCGGCCCTCATACACTGGCCATCCGCGAATAGGCTTATATAACTTCAAGTTGTGACTGTGAATTACTTGCATATCCTGTACGGAGTCGCAAGTAATAGTGAGACAATAATAAGAGCCAACAATGGCAATGCATTCAGCTCTATCGACCTCAATTCAAATGGTGGTGGTGAGCACCTTCGCTGGTGGAGAACTAGGCTGATTCTGAATGCAATCGCCTATTTGGTTCACCCTGCTTAAATAGCCAATATCAGGCTTGATGTAATAAGCTTCGATTATTCCACTGCACAGTTGGTTCTGTCTATAATGTTACTGATATTATCGTGGTATGTTTAACCTAAGACCGTTTGAAAGCCATTTTTTGGATGATACTTGTTCCAAATCCCATGTCAAAGCTTAAGTCAACACTATCTTGACAGAAACTGAGGAGAATTCCTATAATAGGCTTGTGTTTTTCAGAATTACCATCGTCCTTTTCTTCGTCTTTGGAGTCGCTATGTCTGAACTATCGCAACCCCCAATCGTGCACAAAATCGAACCGCCCAACTGGTGGATCGGGATGAAATGGAATCACCTCCAGTTGATGCTCTCTGGCGATAATCTAGATGGCATCTCGGTTATGGCTCATAACCATCAGCTTAAAGTGATTGCTGTTCATATCGGGCTTAACTCCCATTATGCTTTTGTAGATTTGGAAATTCCTGACGACTTGCCTGCAGGTAACTACGCTTTAGAAATCGCCCGTTCGAACCAGAGCACCACCTTAGACTATCCAATACTTGAAAGAGAAGATAATAATGGCCGAAGGCATCAGGGGTTTGGTGTTGAGGATGTGATCTACCTGATCACGCCTGATCGATTTGCCAACGGNGACCTATCTAACGATCGAGTAGATNGGATACTGGACGATTTTGACCCGTCAGATCCTACCAAACGTCATGGAGGAGATTTACAGGGGATTATCGACCACTTGCCTTATCTCCAAGATCTGGGAATTACCGCCATCTGGTTAAACCCTGTTCTGGAGAATAATAGTATCAATAGTTACCACGGCTATGCAGCCACCGATTTATATCGAATCGATCCTCGTCTAGGCACCAATGCGGAATACAAACGATTGGTGGAACAATCTCATCATCGTCAGATAACAGTCATCTTTGATCACGTTAGCAACCATATNGGCATCCNTCACCCGTGGTTAAAGGATCTNCCAACCGAGACCTGGTTGAATGGCAGCCTTGAAAATCACCTCAGTAACAAACACTATCTCCTCTCGATTACCGATCCGTACGCCGACTCACATGCCGAAGAGTTGCTGCGCACCTTCTGGTTTGTGGATAGTATGCCAGATCTAAACCAACGTGATCCATTTGTGGTCAACTATTTGATCCAAAACACGCTCTGGTGGATCGAGTACGCTGGAATCGACGGCATTCGGGAAGACACCTACCCCTACGCCGACCAAGCCTTTTTAGCCCGCTGGGCTGAAGCGATACTGAAGGAATATCCGGATTTTAACATCGTCGGTGAGATTTGGGCCACAGAACCGGCATACATTGCCATGTTTCAGAAAGAGAACTCCCGTAATTTTGAAACTAANCTTCCCTGTGTGATGGATTTTCCGCTGTCACAGGCCTTTCGTCACTACCTGGAAGGGAGCGGAAAACTACGGGAGATTTATAGCATTTTCGCCCAGGACTTTCTATACTCTGATACCGACAATCTGATGATCTTCTTTGACAACCACGACATGGCACGAGGCATCTTAATCGCTAAAAGCAACGTCAGTAAAATCAAGCAGGTAATGACCATGCTACTGACAACACGAGGGATTCCACAACTTTTGTATGGAACAGAAATCAATATCAAGGGCGGGAAAAGTCACGTCGATTTGCGCGCTAATTTCCCTGGTGGATTTCCTGGGAATAAACGTAATGCTTTCACCGAAACGGGAAGAACCCAAGCCCAAAATGAGATCTTCTCTTATCTAAGGAAATTGCTACATCTTAGAAAAACGCACAAAGCACTAACATTGGGCAAGATGGTTCACTATCCACCACCCTTTGATAGTGACGTATACAAATACCTGAGAATCGGTGAAGACGAGATTGTTTTGGTTCTCGTCAACGGTCAACCGCACAAACAGCGGGTTGATTTATCTGAGTTATCCCATTGGTTTGACAGTCAGAGCCGGTTTCTAAACTTAATGACAGCAGAGGCTTTGGACCTCAACTTCTCAGAGGGTATTTGGGTGGAAGGATGGGAAGCCTTAATCTTACAGTTTAACCGGTAGTCGGCAGGTAGTAATTATGCTAACACCTCAGTTTCTCCTGATCCCCTCGAGGCCGCAGGTAAACCGGGTTGCAGGATTTTACAGTCCCCGTTTTTCATTAATCGGTTTCTGGTAAGTTTCAATCTTTCCAGACACGACATCATCATAATTGACGGCTTGATCCGCAATTCCCGACTCATAGATGGCTTCAGCGACCGCTTTAGCTTTCAGGCCCATTTCAGCGCTGATTTCAGGAGGCCTACCATTTTCAATGGCATCTACAAAATCATAACATTCCAGTTGAACCCCATCGGTTAATCCGTGTGGGAACAAGCGATCTTTTTCCTCCCTGCTTAAGTTGGCCATATAATCAGCTTTCAATGCTTCCATTGTATAGGTCGTACCATCTTTCAGAATTACTTTGGCCCCATCAAATGGTCCGTGAAAAATATCACCGTCGTCTAATAGACAGCCTTCAGTCCCATAATAGACAACGTGATTAAAGGTATGCCCAGGTGCTGCCCATGTACAGGTCCAAGTCCCAATTGTGCCACTTTTGAAATTTATGGTCGCTGTCCAGGTATCTTCTTGCTCATTTTGAACCAGTTGGCCATTTTTGGTTACTTTTAGATCCTGCAGTTGCGCAACACGAGCGTAAACGGTATCAGGTTCACCAAACAGGTAACAGAGTGTATCACAATAGTGGGCACCAGAATCCATCACCATGCCGCCACCACCCAGGTTCAAGTCTAATCGCCAGTGCCAATTAGCTTCTGGATCAGGTTCCCGGTAGCTGGCATGCTGGGCAAAAAACATGGTCATATCTCCGAGCATCTGTTTCTGATTCATTAGCCAATGTGCTGTCCGACGACTCGGCATCCGACGAATGTTCTCGGCGGTGGCGGCAATTTTTCCGTTTGCCTCGGCGGCCTGTATGATCGCCCGTGTTGCCTTAACTGTAATGCCAATCGGTTTCTCGACTATCACGTTGACGCCAGCATTCAGGCATTTAATAGCATTGACGTGATGAAAGGCGTGTGGAGTACAAATATTAGCTCCATCTAAATCCTCATTCGCCAGCATTTTATCCGTGTGATCATAGACCCCGGGACGTTTGCCCGTTTTCTCTTTCGCCCGATCCGCAAATTCCTCCGCACGCTCTCTAACCGGATCACAGACCGCAACCAATTCTGCTTTCTCTGGGGCAACCTCATGTATTTTCAGATACGCATTGAGATGTCCACCAGCCATACCACCACAACCAATAATCGCAATTTGAACTGACATATTTTCCTCCCGAAAGGATCAGACACACAATNTTATCAGGATCTAAATCTTTGAGTCAACCACTTATTTTAAATACTTTTTAGAGTAATACAATTTATCGGGCAAGAAGCGTGTACCTTTTCGAGTTTTTTTGTCCTTGGGTAGTTAGACTGACATTCTAACGGATTCGAATTGGAACCCGGATTCTACGATCCATCAGTGGTTTTATAACCCATCTAGTGCAGTCAAAAACCGGTATAGGATACCCCTTCTCTGGCTTAATTATTATCCATGATTTCCGGGGGATATATGAGATAATCTCTGTGTTGAGATTTTATCTCTTTCGGGAGAAAAGAGGTGCTTTCTAATATAAGAAGATCGGTATAAATGGTAGGAAGGTTGGCCCAAAAAACAACCCAGGGGTGTGAAATAGCGCTGACGTTTCGGTCTTGCAGCACCTAGGCAAGACCGAATTGGCTTGCAACCTGATCCGGTCGCGGTATAATTAACTTCTGAACCGATCGTCGAGCTGAGAAATTAATGATCAAGACAAATTCAAGGGAAGAATAATCAATGTCAAATCTCCTTAATTGGGATCCCGAAAATGGATTTTCAGGTTGGACAGAATGGAGCCCAATGCCGGGTTTATCGCCCCATTTTTCTGTCGATTCCGCTGGCAAACAAACAAGCCTCTGCTTACGAGGTGGCGGGAATCGCCATGTTTTTGGTGCTTGGTGCCAACGTATCCCTATCCAACCAGGTCAAGCCTATCAATTAGAGGTCAATTTTCGCTATCAAGGTATGACAGATTTATCTCTGCACATTACGCCTCATATTGTTTGGCGGCGAGGCGATCTGGCCGAAGAAGGGTGTGCGGAGGACACCGTTTACACATTTTCTCGATCAAGTCAGAATGGCCAAATTGCAGGGAGAAACACCTTCGTTGCACCGGTAAACTGCGATGGAGCAGAAGTTCGTCTGCTACTACGCTATGCCCCTGACGGGATTATCTGGTTTGATCGAGTATCTCTGGTGGCTGAACAGTCGCCAACATCTCGCCCAGTTGGTGTGGGAGCAATGAGATTTCGACCTCCTTATGATGCGAACCAAGACGATCATTTGCGTTTATACGCTGACCAAATCGATCGACTCAGCCATACGGATATTGTACTATTACCAGAATTTGCCAATACAGCCTCCTTGCCCCAAAAACGTGGCCTCGAGTTATGGCAAGTTGCAGAGGAGATTCCTGGTCCCTTCTGCCAGATGTTAAGTCAAAAGGCTATCGCCTACCAAACCTATGTTTGTGCCGGAATTCTGGAGCGAGAGGGCGATTTTATTTTTAATTGTGCTGTTCTCTATGACCGGCAAGGTGAGTTGGTTGGCAAGCAACGNAAAGTTCATCCCTATTGGCCAGAAGAACCGCTGGGGGTCTCGCCGGGAGACGAGTTTAACGTTTTCAGCACCGACTTTGGAACGGTCGGTATGATGATCTGCTACGACAGTTGGTGGCCAGAGTCAGCTCGACTGTTAGCATTAAAAGGGGCGGAACTGATTCTGTTTCCTAATGCGGGTTACGAAGAGAAGATCTTACCCGCTCGCGCCATCGACAACAACGTTTTTCTGGTGGCCTCAACGCTTAACTCGCCGGCTGCTATTATCGATCCTAAGGGAGAAACGTTAGCCGTTTCTGCTGTTGACAATGTTTTGTCCGCCGTAATTGATCTTAACACTCGCCCCAAGTGTCACCCTAATGCTGGTGGGAACCTAAACCCCGGGCCTGGTGGGGCACGCTGGGCCAGAAATTCAAACTCCAACCGATTGTACCAGCAGATTTTAGAAGCAGTTCAAGAATCGGTGGTCTGACCTGTTTTGTCAAGAAAGCGAATGCTTGGAGAACTGGCTAAACTAGATCTTGAATCCACCGCCGGTTTGTCGATTGCTGGATAATCGATTGACAGCATAGGTGCCAACAGCCACGATTAAGATCGCAATTACGCCTAAGCTGGCACCTGGACCACGCCCTGCAGTTTCCTGCATATAAAGGTAGATCCCATAAGATAGTGGTGCCATCTCGTTGCGAGGAACCAACATCATAGTTGAACTCAGTTCGACCGAGGAGGTGATGAANGCAATTACTCCTCCCGCAACGATTCCGGGCAACATCAATGGCCAGGAGATTTTGATAAAGGTCGTAAGTGGGCTAGCACCTAGATTTTGCGAAGCCTCTTCTAGTGAAATGTGGATCTGTTGCAAGATAGCATAGCAGGAACGAAGTGTGTATGGTAAGCGACGAACTGCATAGGCGATCACCAAGACAATCCACGTTTCGGTCAACGGCCGGCCCAGAATAGGTAGATTTACAGCGTGAAATATCCGTAGGTACCCAATTGCCAGTACAACTCCCGGTACTGCTAGTGGCAATGTTGCCACAAAGTCGAGAACCGATCGTCCAATCATTTTGCTTCTCAACAGCAGAAAAGCAATCACTGATCCGAGAAGAACATCGATTAGCGCAGCGATCAGGGCATAGAGAACTGTGTTTTTGATGAGTTGTGGTGCATCGACGAANATCTTGGTGTAATGGCCCAGTGTGTAACTTTTCGGCAAGACGGTAAAGCTCCAAAATTTGGCCACCGACAACAGAAAAATACCCAGGTGTGGTAGTAAACTGATCCCCAATAAACCTGCACAAAAAGCGCTGATTAGCCCACTTTGCCAACCCGATAACTGTTCCCGACGGACTGGGTTCGCCGACCTTTGTTGGGTATATTCTGACTGATTCAGATAGTTCAGGGCGAACCAAAGTGAAATAAAGGAGAGGGTAACCAGAATCACCGAAATAACGTAACCCATCGCATCGTTGCCATGTACTGCTGTAATTTGCTGGTATGCTAATGGNGCCAGTAAGTTATGGTAACCTAGCATCAGTGGTGTGCCGAGATCATCAATACTCTTGATAAAAACAATTAGAGTTCCGGCAATATAACCTGGACGTATCAGCGGGAAGGTAATCTGCCGAAACAGGCGAAAACCAGAGGCGCCCAGGTTTCGACCGGCTTCTTCTAGTGAAGGATCTGCGTTTCCCAGTGCTGCTGATGCATTGAGAAAAATAAAGGGGAAATAGTGAAGTGCTTGGACTAGAATAACACCTGATAGGCCTTCCATAAAGGGAACCGTTGTCCCTAAAACTAACCGCAATAGNTGGTTGACCATGCCGCTTCGTCCCAAAACCGTCTGCATTGCGATGGCTCCCACAAAGGCGGGCATCACCAACGGCAGAACACCTAAGGTCTGGATCATCAAACGGCCCTTGAAATCGTAGCGAGTTGTGAACAGAGCCAACGGTAGGCTGATAAGACTACTAAAAAAGACCACTGCTAGGCCAACGAACAAACTTCGCCAGAGTGCCTCTCTGAACGAAGGCTGTTTGAAAAAATTGACAAAATGGATCAACGAAATCTGTCCGTTCTTGGTAAAGGCAACATAGATTACCTGCAGAATCGGTAGAAGGATGAAAAATCCGAGTATTGCCAATAGCAAACAAAATAACAACAGTTGTCCAAAGGAAGATTTGCTAAAGTGCTTCACGTGGAGNCCAGACTATGTTTTTGNGATTTACGGCTAAGTTAGGTTTGAAGGTTGGCTAGGATCAACGTTATTTTGCGCGGGTTAGATCAAAAGAGCTACCAGAAAATGAAGGGGAATTTCCTCTACTCAACGACAACCTGATGCCTATATGCCATCCGAGTTGTTTCGCAGGTGGATTAGCCGGTAATCGTCGGCCAACTCTTGTTGGTTTTCTAGACCTTGTTGTTGCTGGGTAAACCGACAATATGTCTTGCATTGAGTAGAATTTTTCTGTTCTCCCACATTGGTCTCAGTGGAAATGGATAAACAGGCGATAGCAAGATTGAATATGGGGTGCCCTTACAAGTCCGCCGTTGGCCAGAAGTATCTATCGCCCGATGATACCATCTATGCTGGAATGGAGCCATATTTTGCTGTATTCTCTCAAGGTAAAGTGTNGTACTTTAGGCCTACTTAAATTTGTCTGATTAACAGGTGGTAGGCGACTAACGTAATTTTTGAACCTGAACGGGATCTGAAATGTTGAGACTCAGGTACGAGACATGCGAATAGAAGGCCGTTGTAAGTTGCTAACGCTTGTAACCAGACCTGTTTNCCCTCTTGTTATACTCGTTTTCTCTACTTGGCGTAAGTCCTAACATAGAAAAAGAGTAGAAAGCTTTCTATTTTTCATCCTTCACGTTTCCCGATACCGGTTACCTGGATGAGCGTTCCTAGATAGATCTGTTTGCCGGTATCAGAACTAGTATTTACTTCTTGATTCCCGGACTTAATCACTAGCTCAACGTGATCCGCACCGGCTCGTTTGGCCTTTTCAATAGCGAGCCCCTTACCCTGTTCTATTGCGTATTGTACAGCGGATTCCTGACAATCGAAGGTGCAGTTCCTGCTGAGGATCGCACCTCATAACGATCAATACNCGTCACATTATAGACAGGGTGGGCGTCAATTTCAACGGTTTCGACAATCCTACTGATAATTGCCCCGACCGCGTTAGCGACCTCTGCATGTTCAGGAATTACCCCTCGGCTGTAGCACCGTTGCAACCGGTGGAAGATAGGCCTGTGCAGATCACTGATGCCAGTCAGAGGGGGGTGCACCTTGACATCGATTGACCAGCTGTTGTCAGCATACGTGACAACAGCTGGTCAATCGGTGGCCTCCAGGTATTTAGCACTGTTCAGATCTGTGTAGCCAAGAAATTCTGGATCTCCTTTTGAGCTTTCCCTTCACAAACAGAAGGAATCTCATTTTGACTCAAAAGAACCGTTGTTAATTCGGCGGCAACCTTCTTATCAATAACAGTCCGTAAAATTGAGATCGTTTCCTCAACACTGANACCTAAACGTCTTGCATCGAGCCTAATTCCGCATAGTGCAGCTGCGACGCTCCAATCAGTAATATTCCCTGCGCGTGCAGAAGATCCGTTAGAGTCAACCCAATCCGTACCAGTTATCCTCTTGACTCAAGCTTTGTGGTGTCAGGCAACGAAGGTACCGTTACCTCCAATTCACGAGTNAAGTGCCGTAGCACGAGAGGTCNCGATTTTAGTTTTTCGATCAGGTTATTCTGGCTTTCAGAGAAGACTTTCCGCCTCTTCCAATATCGCCTCGATACATCAGGGAATCAGAGGATTAGACTAACTTTGGGGGCCACCAGCCAGATGCTTCCAGTTCGCCTAATTGCGTTAGTACACTGGATACTGGTTGGCGGCAAAGGCAAGTAGTATCACACGCTGTGGTCCCACAGTGATTTCATTGTAGTGGTCCAGTCTAAGTGACTGTCACCGTCAATACCTGAGGTGTAAATCTCAGTCGCTCGCACCTTGTGGATTAATTCGGGGTGATCTATCTTGAGAACTGCGATATCAGTTGTAGAGTTCCTCCTAGGTCGAGGACTATACTGCCTCCACCACCAGATAAATGATGCGCCCCGGGAAAACTTGCTGCCGGTCCTCGCAGTACCGTTTCGATTGGACGTTTCACCGCAAGTTCGGCACGCATTAGATGGCCATCGCTTTTGACAATCATTAGCGGTGCGACTGCACCATGCTTAGAGAGCAGGCCCTGTATCGTGGCAATAAATGCTGGGTAAGGAGTAATAGACACGCATTGAATAGCGCTGTCATGGCACGCTTAATCGAGCCGAGTTCACGGCTGAACTCGATCCCGCTGACAATAGGCAAATCTGTGTTTCCTTCAGCAATTCGACAAGCCGCATTTCGTNCCCAAGGTTGAATGGTGAGCTCAGTGCGACAACCGCGTAAGCGTCAACCCGACCCATTGTCTCTTCAATAATATGTTCAGCCTCGACAAGATCAAGCGGGGCTTTTTCTTCACCATCGATATTGTGTCCGCCTGCAATATGGCGAAGTTCAACAAACGGTTATTTATCCACTCCTCGTTCCTTGAGCAAATCTGGCAGATAGACAATTGCCAGCAGGCAGACATGGCNACCTTTTACCCTTAACCATTGCGTTCGTTGCCAGTTTATTGGATATCGCAACAAGGGTGATCTCTGATTTTGCGGAATCAGTCACCGTCAAAGGGGTGTTGTTTTCCAATGTCTCCGGCACCTATGCGATATCTGTTTCCAAGTTTGGGGTAAGTTGCCAGTGCCTTGGCTTTGCAGATGACACGTTCCATCTCAAAACCTAGCAACACTACGTCAGTATACGTGCCACCAGTATCAAGACCTAAACCCAAACTCATTTGGAATCTCCAATCAAGCTGGATATTATAATTACGCTACGTCTTTTACTAAAGTTTGAACCGTAACTCACCTATCTAATACCTTTAAGAGAACTCAGATATTCCACTAGATCTCTTGCCTCTTCGATGGTCAGTAGATTTGCCATAGATGGCATCATAGAGAGTCTAGACTGACGACGAGATTTTAAGTCTTCCTTGCGGACTGTAACGGATTCGCCGTCGGGAGCAGCAAGGGTAACTTCATAACTGTCTTCTGAAACTAAAGTGCCGGAAAATATCATTCCGTTTTTCGAGGTAAGTATAGTTGTTTCATATCCCGCTGCGATCTTTTTACTAGGAGAGACGATCGATTCAAGCAGATATTCACGGTTTTCTCGAGACCCCACATCTGCTAGGTTAGGACCAATANTTCCGCTCTTTGATTCGTCTGTAATGTGACAGGCGATGCATTGCAATTTAGAAGAAAAGAGTTCCTTTCCCCGCTTCGCATTTCCACCCGCTAGCGATTNTCGGTAGGTTTCCATTGGATTGAGTGCTCGCTGTTCGAGTTCCTCGTCAGAAGGAATCTGGTCGATCCATTGACTGACAAGCGTGGTCCCCTCTTTGTCTACAAGACCTCTTCCGATAGGTGGCATCATGATACCCGGATCGGTGGATCGTATTCGAAAGAGAAGAAACGAATTCTGGGAGGTTCCCGGTTCGATACTAAAGCGATAACCACCTGAGCCAAGTCCTGCGGCAATAGGCGGTTTATAAACACCAAACTTAACCGGGGTAATTTGGTGAACGGAAAGATCTAGCCCCGACATTATGGCAGAACCTTCCGGGTTGTGGCAAGGCGCACAATTGACGTCCAGCCAGGTCCGAGTCCGCTCTTTGATTGAACCTGTTCCGCGCTTGTCCCATATTGGGGATTTCGGCACCGAATCTAGATCCTCCGGCAGCCCACTCAGGTACCCTATTTCCGTCCAATACGCCAGTTGGGTTTTACCCCCTTGACCGGAGGTATGGTTGAGATACCTGGCTTTGGTACCGATGGGTTGTACCCGGTCTCGGTTTTTGTGGCACTGTTTGCACTGGTTCATATTGGGGGTGATGAAATCGTGTTCTTGCACCTTTCCATCGTCATCGATCCATCTAACGGGTGTCCTAGCTCCAACGACCACCCGACGGGCGTCCGCTTTTTCTATATCCCACAGGTGCGGAACGGCAACCCACCCTTTAGTTTGATGAATTAGCAAACGTATCTCAATTAATTGCTCACCTTTAGACGTGTCACCAAGATCATTTTGGAAGGTGAGCATCTGAACCAAGACAGTACCCACAGGGAATTCAAAAGTGTCGTTCTCACGATAGTTCGCTTGAGTCTTCGGTGGCAGATACAGATAATAACGTGATTGGGCATAGTCCACAAAATGAGAGTTGTTCACAGTATAGGGGATAACACCCTCATTCGGTAGAAGAGGAAAATTAAATTCTGCGGTGCCGGTAGATCCATAGTTTGGATTTAGGGTGAAAAGGTTGTATTCCGACATCGTTTTAGCGGGACGACGCGCATCGACATCCACGCGAACAGAGGGGGTTTTTTGCTGGGAAGTACAACCGACTAAAATTATCGGCAGTAGCGTGGACAAGGAAAAGACATACATCCAGCTAAAGGAGGTATCTTTAGCCGAATTATTCAACATCATGGATTCTAAACGGGTCAGTCCTTCAATCCCTCTAAGTGAATAGCTTTCCGTTGATCCAGAGTTGATTGCAACCTCGTCATTTCTGAGAACTCCATCTGGCTGATCCANTCTTCGATTAATGCTACGCCTTCTTCGTGAACCAAGCTTCTGCTCACGATTGGCATCCTAACCCCGGGATCAGTAGATACTAACCGTTGTAGAAGCATCGACGATTCCGGTCTACCAGGCTGAATCGCGAATCTGGCATCACCGGCTCCTCGTCCAGCCGCTACGGGAGCCTTAAAAACGCCGTAACGAACCGGGATTTGCTGATCATACGTCAAGTCCAGCCCGGACGTGCGGGCCAAACCGTTCGGCTGATGGCAACTCGAACAATTCATATCCAGGTAAGCCCTAGCCCGTTCTTCGATAGTCCCGGTGGTAGGATCATTCCAGACAGGGATTCGGGGGATCTCATCAATATTTTCCGGTATTCCATTCAGGTAACCGATCCTTGCCCAGTGCAAAAGCTGGTTCTCCACCGAGATTGCTGTGGACTTCGATCTGAAGTTGTCAGTTTCTTTAGAATAGGCGAAGTCTTTATTGAGATATTGCGCCTTGATTGGTCCCAACGGTATTATGTTGCCGTTGATTTGATGGCACTGTTTGCACTGGTTTTGGTTTGGCATCAGGTAGGTATGGTTCCTCTTTTTGCCGTCGTAGTGGATCCAAGACACCTCGACTTTTCCTCCCAGCAAAGAGAGATGAGCATCAGTGGTGTCCTGATTCCAGATATACTGTAACCCTGTCCACCCCTCTTTCTTATGGACCAGGAGGCGTGTCTCAATGATTTGTTCGCTTTCCGAGGATGCCGACCTGCGGTCAGGTCGGATATCGTTGAGATAACCGACGGTAATAATAATAACTGCACCGATAGGAAATTCAAGTTTGTCATGATAATAGGTGATGTTTTTCCCTTTCGGCAGCCAGATAAATCGGTGAAGGTTGGCGTAGTCAGCGAAATGAGGGGTGTTCAAATCGTAGGGAACAACCCAATCGTTTGGGATTTGCCGTTTGGGATCTTTGAAAAGGCGATATGCACTGATTAGCCTGGCAGGAGGCTCAGTCGGGTTCAAGCGGACTGGAGGAAAGTCCAACCGAGTGTCAGGAGAAGATAGGCTTGGTACAGCAATACTCAATATCAGCCAAGCAAAAGTGAACCAGCGGTAGACGCCTACCCACGGGTAGGCGTCTACTCTAACGGGTAGTATAATCCACTTCGTACACAGAAAATCGCACAGAGTATGCTGATCTGAATCCATCTGTGTTTCATCGGCGGNTGTGACCAAATCGACACTTTTTCTTTGTCGTTGGNGATGAATTTGCATCAGTCAATTTCAGCAATCGTGACTGGTTCGATGGGGGGTAACGCTCCGGTGTGATCGGCTAAATCACGCTTCACCTGCGCTTGGGTCGGATCAGTTAAGGTTGGCAATCCCCCCATATTAGCGAAAGAGATCGATGTTCGATGTTCGGGTATCGGGTTGCCATTGTCTTGTTCCTTTTTATGCAACACGGTATTGTGGTGGATATAGATACGGAACTCGGCAGGAATAACACCGCCAACCAATTTCTCTGAGTTGATGGCACCATCCCAGACGATATCCGGGATCGGCGTTCCCAAAACCAGGTTCATTAGTGCTCCACCATTGCCGAGTGGATTATATCCACCAAATTCAAAGGCGTTATGGTGAATATGAATCGCTTCGGGAAAGGGGTAGTAATTTGGATCCTTGACGGCTATCCCGGTTGAAAAATAGCTAGTCATCAACAAATTGATGGTTCCGTGGTCGCGGATTTCGTTGTCAAAGACCTCCACATTTGAGTTGGCCATTATCATGATACCGGTACCTGTTGGTACGTTGGCNACCATGTTCCCTTCAGGGGCAAAGTTTAAGGTGTTGTTGTCGTAAACCTTATTGCCAAAAAGGCGAATATTGTGCCCTCGTTGCTGAGGAAGATCCGGCAAGTCGAACACCAGAATTCCACCCGCGTTACGCGTAGCGAGATTACCGAAGGCGTCGGCTCCATGGCAATTTTCAATTTCGATTCCCGCCACATTGTATTCAGCTCTACAGTTCCTGATGATGATATTCTGCGATTGTCCTACATAGATGCCTGAGTCCGACCCACCGATAGCCACACACTCTTCGACCAAAACATTCTTTGAACTGACCGGATAGATCCCATAGGCACCGTTTGTCTTTTTAGGGCCGCCAGTCCACTCAGTTCGAACACGTCGGATAATGATATTGTTAGCAGTATGTGACTTGAGNCCGTTTCCCTTGGTGTCCTCAATAGCNAACTCCTCAACCAAAACATTATCGCTGGTGATGTATAAACCTTCAGCCCCTGCCTCCTGATTCTTAAAACTCAGAATCGTTTTATCCATACCTCTTCCACGAAGGGTTACATGGTCCACATCGAGAGAAAGCCCAGAAGTGAATTCAAAAATTCCTGCCTCAAACTGCATGATGGTGTCTGGTTCAGCCAGGATGAATTCTTCTTGCACTTCCGTTTGGATATCAGCACCGGGTTTGAAAGTAACGACATTTGAGGCTTGTTTGGATTTCCCACAGCTAGCTAGGCAAAAGAACACTAACATCCCGATGATAATGGGAAGCAATATTTTTCTTGTCACGAGAGTTCCTCTAAAATTATTGGTGATAGGCCAATGTATGCGCCTGTAACAAAAAGTTGCGGATNGGTTTTATCTCGATGTCAGCGCGACTTCGGATTTTCCACTAAACCCTGCGACAACTCTGAATGTACGTTGGCCACTTCCTTTAAGACGAACTCTCGAGGGACAATAGGCGTATAGAGCGGTATTCCGGGGATGTGGCGANAAATTCGCCTCTGACTCGTGGGCNAGTAAACTATGGAAGAGTACCGTACTACCAGCTGATAAGGGAACCGTAATTACCTCGGATTGATCGATTTCTGTTCGTTCTGTTAAAGGTTCGTCGTTTCGACGAGCAATCCTTCCCCACTCCTGTACCCCCCACAGATGACTCTTGGGAATCACCTTAAAGCAACCATTTTCGGGTGTGGCGTCGTTCAAAGCGATGCTTACCGAAACTAGCGCAGGAGGATCCATTGGCCAATATGCTGAATCCTGATGTAGGCCGTGAGCAGATCCAAATAGTGCTGGCTTAAGCATCAATGTGCTTCGAAACAGAAGTAGGTCTTCGCCAATTAGGTTCTGAACAGTTTTGACCAAATCTGGGTGTTGTGCCAAGTTAAAAAACACCTCAGACAGATTACCGGTCTGCTCAATCTTTCGCAGAATAGGACTTCCGTGGTGTGTTTCCTGATTGGCGTATGGTTCAAGTTGAAAGTGTCCACGTCGTGGGTCGTCATTCTCAAAACATTTGGTCGCTAATTCGTGTAGCCGATGAACCTCCGATTGGCAGGTTTCGACTTCACCTGCGGACAACAAATTTTCAACCACTAGATATCCATCCCTTTCAAAATTATGCTTCTGCTCTTTGCATGTCATCTCAATACCCCCAATAGTTATCTGCTCAATCAGCGTTTAATAAGACTATCAGTATTCCTCTTGAAAATTGTTCTTTATGATCCATCCACTTTGTAATGGCGTCGCATGTGCCTACAGCCAACCCACATTCCCAATCAAGTCGAGGCATGTTTAGATGCCTAATATAAATTAAATTTCAGATGAAGTCGGTAGCCCAACCTAAATTAATAGATCCAGGTGAGATGGAGAGTAGGTCTGGAAACAGGTCAGGAACTCGTATCCTTTGGTTAAGCCAGATGCGAAAGTATATGTAACTCTTCATTCGAATTCTTCTCCGACGATGGGGCCATTCTATCTCAAGTCGAGAGGTCTTAGATATTTAGCATTAATCATTTCGACAATCTGGCGAATCAAAGCTCCTCAACGCCTTAGTTCTCTCACTTTTCGCTCCAACTAACGGCGGACNCCAGCGTTAGAGTCCGCCACTTAATACCGGTCCTTCCAATCCTTTATTAACCAAGTCATACAGTCTTTGATTAGCAGATCCCGTCTTCAGAATTCTCTCGAAACTAACCGACGCCAACCCAAGCAAAGAAGTTAGAGGTAACCGTTTTACACTTTAAACACGTCCGGTAAAAATACCATCGGCAGTCATAGATAGATCGGTTTAATTGCGAACGGAAGGATAAAACTCACACCATTTAAGTTCCCTAGCGGAAGTTCAGTTCAATCTTAACCTCGTCTGGATCTAAAATGAAGAGTTGTGTCAAGCCAAAATCGTCTATTTCGCTAAGGCGAAACCCGATGCCTTTTTGCTCAAGATTGCGAGATTGTTTCTTTGACACCTGTACCTCCAAAGGCGATATGACCGAAAGGCCCTGTCTCTGTCATTTCGTTTTCAACACCCGCCATCAGGTGTGCAACTGGCAGNNCGTCTAAANAGANCCAGGCACCCGGNAAACCAAAATTCGGGCGTGNACCNTTCTTCAGGTTNAGAATCTCTCCATAGAACTTAATGGATCTATCGAGGTCATTGACGCATACTGTGAATGGTGAAGTGATTGAAGCCCCATCATTCTCCTCCTTTTTACGTCTGTCAGTTTGATCATTTGATGGGAAACAGTTCCAAATCCTGCCCGGTTCCATCATATTCCGGCAGGGAGTCTTACTGCTACGCTAATCACATATTTACTGTGGAGCGTCGACTCGAGCGAGAATATCGTCCCGCTAACGTCGACGAAACGAAGTCCGTACAAGAGCCTCAGAGAATTGAAGCGTTAATCCTCCATCTGCCGTCGCACAATACCAGTCACAAACGAAGCTTCGTCTGAGGCTAAGAACAGGGCTGCTGCGGCAACCCCCTCTGGTTCTCCGTAACGGTCAACCGGGTAACAATCGCGGCAGGCTTGATCCTCAAGTGGATCTGCTTCCAGCGTTGCTCTGCCTCTCTCCAACGATTNGGCCGGGGCAACTGCATTGGCGCGGATGCCATATTTCCCATAATCGAGTGCGACGCTACGCGTTAGAGCGTTTAACCCCACNCTTCGCTGCTCCGTAAAGGCCAAAGTGAGGATTGNTGATAGTGGCGTTAACAATAGAGATATAGACAATCGATCCGCTGCCTGCTTCGATCATCTTTGGCATGCAGTATTTCGCACCTAACCAAGGTCCCCCCCAAAGTGACGACCAACCCTTCATTCCACTATTCTTGTGTGAACTCGATTGCTGGTTTGGTATATGAATGGGTGGCGTTATGCACCAGTGTGGTCACTTTCCCAAANTTATCTAATGCTACACCGACAAGAGCTACCCAGGTCTCTTTATTAGAGACCTCTCCCACTACTGAGAAGGCTTCCACCACCCGCCTTCTTAATTCGATCAATGGTTTCTTCGAGTTTCTCCACCCGTTGGCGAGTATTCACAGCTACCTTAGCTACCTCACAGGCAAGCGATAAGCGGTAGCCGCACCAATTCCTCCCCAAGCAACTCCTGCTACAATTGCTACTTTTCCTTCCAACCTCATAGCGCTTCTCCTTTTCTCAATCTAATTAGAACTAATTTAAAGTAGCATTGCTAACTTATTAAAAAAAGCTACACTCCCATGACCAAATTTTGTGATGGAAAGAGATCAATTCGGCCAACACACCGCCGATCAGTCAATTCCTAGGGGTAAATCGTAATTAATCTCACCCTCGACTTAATTGCCATTTTGCCTCCCCACGATTCATTGTGATGAATCTGCTGTCCATTTTTCATCACATCGGTAAAAAACAATTGGACGTTTGGAACTAGGTTACCACCAAATATCTATTCCTTGCCGCTTCTCAGTCGGTTCGGTGCACAAGAAAGCAAACATCGCNGGCCTTCGCATATGCATAATATCCACGCCGTGACCAATTTCTGCCGACTGTTTGAGCAGTAAAGTGTATCGTTGATAAAAAGGTACGTCTGAATGGAGATCTATCATTTTTTCTTCGTCTAGTAACTCGTTAGCCCGTCGATCGATAAAAGCCTCTAGTCCATCAATCACCGGTTGTGTATCGCCGGGTTCCAAAGCTCCTTCTGCAAGGGTAAACCCCTGTCTGTAGTGTACATCAATTTCTTTATCTGTTATCGGCAATTATTACCTTCATTACCACATAGGCAAACGCACACGGTCACACATTCGTGCTAAAAATCAAGCCAACATCTTCCGTCATGCGCTTCCAAGCATGAAGTTTCATTTCACTCCATCGGATTATCGACTTCAACGGTTGCTAGAATGGCTCCATTCCATGCGGTTAGCACTAGGTGGAAAGAATACCGGGTACCTAACCGTTCGCCGTTGACGAAGAACAGTAGAATACAGCTGCCAAAAGTCGGACTTTCCACCCGAAAGCGCTTCTTTCAGAACATTAGATTTTGACATCAGAACGGGTGTCGACTGTCTCAGCCAAAGCAGAGATAAACCTATCGATGTCGCTATGGCTATTATAGAAATGAGTCGAGATCCGAAAGACAGAGGTTCCGCCTGCATCCACACTCACCGTCTGAATTTGGTGATCCTGCCATAGGTAGCCGGCAGCCTTACCGTGATTGATACCGGGGATGGTAAAGGTAGTTAAAAAACCCGACTGTTCCGTGTCAGTGGGAACCATCAATTTAGCAGTCGGTATCCGATCCAAGACCTGATCTTTCAACCTAGCAGCTAAACTGAGACAGTAAGGCCGAATCCGATCTTCCCAGCCGATCTCCTGCTGGAAGTTGATGGCTTTACCCAAGCCGGCAAAGTGTGTTGAGTCTCTAGTACCAGCTACATCGAAACGATGGGGATGCCCCTGGTTCAGGCCAAAGCCCAGGGTAGCAGGGCGCAAATCTAAAAACGATTCAGCCAGATAGGCCATGCCAATCCCTTTTGGAGCTAATAACCATTTATGGCAGCTGGATAGATAGAAATCGCAGCCGAGATTCGCAATATCGACGGGTACCATTCCAACGGCGTGTGCGCCATCGACAACGGCAAATGCATTATAATCATGAGCTAACTGGCAGAGTTCTTTGACTGGGGCCACCAATCCGCTGGTACAATAGACGTGGCTGAAAACCACCACCTGTGTCCGGCGACTGATCCCACTGGCAAAAGCCTCGACCACCTGAGTTGGATGCTCTGGTGGAGTAGGTAAAGGAATAGTTCGAATTTCCAACCCTTTTTCAGCCGCTACGTATTCCCAGATNGCTTTGATGGCACCATACTCTTGGTCGCTCATCAAGATTTCCTGACCTGATTGAAGTGGTAAGCCACAAGCAGGGATATTCATGCCCATTGTAGTATTGACGACCAGCGCGATCTGCTCCGGTTTTGCACCTACGAACTGGCCCAACTTCCGTCGACTTTCCTCTACAAGGGGGGCTAGCAGCGACCCACTACCATTGTTGAGTGGGTCAGATTCAAGTTCACGTAAGAGTGAAATAACGTATTCGGTAACGGGGCGTGGTGAGGGGCCAACCGTGCCGCCTTGCAAGTAGGTCACATNGTCCTTAAGGTAAAATTGTTGACGGATTGATCGCCAGAAAGCGACCTCTTTCTCTGTTAGTGGATATCGCGTTGCTATCAAGATGTCCAACTTCCGGTTGTCGTCATTATCGGAGAGCCTAATTAATAGTAGCTGGTGGGGATGGGGTTGAGATGAAAACCTCGAACCAATACGCCAGTCCAACATCTGCAGGAATACTAAAAAATAGTATACGAATACGGGATCAATCCCTCGACCGAGTTGGGGTAGACTTGCGGTCGTCTGGATATTCAAAGGTACCTCTTCGGGTCGGGCACATGTTAAGGCTCCCTTCGAGGTCATCGATCAGAAGGATCAGGAATTGAACCAGAAACTTTATGGNAAACTATGAAGTTTGAAGAGTGAAAGTCTTTCCCACGGAGTGTTCAGGCACTCTGTGAATAGAATGTTGAATTGTACGTTTGTTCGACTTGTGTTTCCTGCCATTAATTTTTCTCTCGGCAATTCTAACTTTTTGATCTCCTCCCATGCCAACTAATGTTGGGATATAACCGTTGTAACCGCATCAATAATCCGATCAGCCTGTTCTAATGTCAGAATCAACGGTGGTGCCAGAAACAGGATGTTTTCTGGTTCTTCTAGAGCGTGGCCAATTTTCCCTACTAGAATGCCGGATTCTTTCAGTTGTTGTGTAATCAAATTAGTATTGGCGGTTGCCAAATTAGAACCGTCGGCTTCCACCAGTTCAATTGCAATCATTAACCCCTTGCCTCTCACCTCTTTCACGATTGGGAATTCTACTAAGGATTGCAGTTTTTGTCGAATATGAGTTCCCACCTGAGCAGCATTTTCCCATAATTTTTCACGGGTCAAGATGTCGAGATTGGCCCTAGCTGCAGCACAAACAACAGGGTGTCCACCATAAGTACAAACCTGCTCAAACTCTAAACGATCNTCACTGGAACCCATAAATGCCTCAAATACCTGATCTGTAGCTACACAAGCACCAAGTGGTAAATACCCGCTAGTAATTCCTTTGGCCAAGGTGATGATGTCCGGCTGGAGATTCCAGTGGTGACAGGCAAACAGTTCTCCTGTTCGACCGAAACCGGTGATAACTTCGTCGATGATCAGCAACAGCTCGTACTTGTCGCAAATCTTCCGCAATCGGGGGAAATAGTCGTCGGGTGGAACAATGACCCCACCACCACCAATGATTGGTTCCGCAATCACCGCTGCCACAGTCTGTGCTCCCTCCCACTGGATCACCTGCTCAATCTCATCCACTTTTAGTGGATGAACATGCTTGAAGCCCGGAACCAGAGGCTCATAAGGAATCCGACGTCGTGCTTGTCCTGTAGCGGACATAGCTCCATAAGTAAATCCGTGATAACCACGATAGCGGCTGATAATCTTATACCGGTTTTCCTTGGGGAACCGCTGGCGTCCGTACTGTCTCGCCATCTTAATAGCGGTTTCGTTAGCTTCTGAACCGCTATTGCTAAAGAAGACGTGGTTAAGGCTACCAGGGAGTAGATCCGCGAGCCGTTGTGCTAA
Organism: Candidatus Poribacteria bacterium; assembly: GCA_002699335.1. The sequence continues at coordinate 11,120 of PACG01000177.1, read as the reverse complement.
CAATGCAGCNGGCTTGTTGATCTGCGATAACGGGTAGTAGGGAAGTTTTTGTATCTGCTGATAAACTGCATCGGCAATTTCTTGTCGCCCATAACCGACGTTGACATTCCACAAGCCCGAATAAGCATCCAGATACTGATTTCCGTCGCTGTCGGTCAAAAAAACGCCCTCGCCCTGTTCAAAGACGGTCAGTTGGGACTGACCCAAATTTTGGTGCTGGTAGAGCGGATGCCAGACATAGGCCTGGTCAATGTGTCGATAATCCTGTGTCTTTAAACTGGCAAGATCTGTTAGATCTACTTCAGTCGATGTGGAACTCATTTTTTACCTCTATGATGCCGGCCAAGTCAGGTACAGCCGATCGTTAAAAATGGATTGGTTCAAAATAACATTATCAGGCGAACAAAATGGGTGTTGTCCATATCGTTGCTGGTGAGCCCATAGTCAATTCCGAGGACAAGTACATCTGAACGGATTGTTTGAAGGCCAACACCACAGGTCGGTCGCCGGTTCTGACACCCAATTCGGAGTGCAAGTCTTTGATTCAGTTGGTACTCAACGCCCAACCGATCTTGGCGACGGTAACGACTTGGTAGGTTACGAGATATGCTAGCAGATTGGATAACGGGCCACAACAACAGTAGCTGTTGTTCCCAAACTTGGTTAAGGTAGACGAAACCAAAACGGACCTAAGGCAGTTGACCTCTTGGCGTGAACTACTGATTGGAACGTCTCTACTTTCCCAGCTTACGGCGATTTTGGATTGCCAATAGACTCCCAAAGACAANCCACCAAATCCCGTGGTGCCACTAACGGCATTTAGATCTGGCAAACGGACTAGCAGCCCTAGACCCAATCCGTGTCCACTCGCTTTATCGTCTGCCAATGAGTGGGTAATACGTTTTAGATTTAGCCCCATTAGCGACTGTGGTAGGAAAGAGNTTATGNCAAATAGATCCCGCCATTCCGGTGGAATTNTATAGCTACTGCCCAGCGTAAAAGTGGGCCGATATTTTTCGGTATACTTCCGGTCACCAGGCGTAATATTAGGATCGAAAGGAGGAAAAACCGGAATCTCATCTATCCCGGCGTGAATCCAAGAGAAAGCCAAGGCGACCTGAGCTTTCAACTTTCTGCCAACAGCAAGGTAATTGAAGTGCCCTAGACCAGATCTACGTGTCGCATGTTGGATCGCGACCTGCGTCCGTAACTCTTTGTTTGTCACACNGCCTAACCCNAGTGCTCGACAGCCAACTCCAAGCTCAAGAAAATCGCCAGCATAGTTTTCAGCTGATAAGAAGGTGGTAGGTAAAACAATTAATGTTATGCCAAGTGAGTATGATCGTTGATAGATATTCGGCATAAACACAGATCCATACTTTCCACCATAGATAAAGTATTTTTACACGACTATATTGGCTTAGTTCAGGTCGCCGCTGGAGAGGCTAACTGTAGTTGGTATCCGCAGGAACTTAGGTGATTTTGGCATCTAAGTCTCTGATGAATTGAGTCAACAAGCGAACACCATAGCCTGATGCTCCCTTAGGTAGGTAGGCATTCCCCTTTAGATATTCACTGGCACCAGCAATATCGATATGCGCCCATGGATATCCTTGTGCGAAATGTTTCAGAAAAGCAGCACCAGCAATTGCCCCNGCCGTACCATCGCCAATATTTTTGACATCGGCAATATCGCTTTTCAGCGCATCATCGTAGTCGTCGAATAGCGGCAATTGCCAAAGGCGTTCGTGTGAAGTCTGCCCTGCTGCTTTGAGCTGGTCAATCAATTCTTGATCGGTTCCCATGATTCCAGCCACACATCGACCCAGAGCAGTGACGACTGCCCCTGTTAGCGTTGCCAGATCAATAACTGCTTTCGGATTGAAGTTTTTGGCATAGCCCAGTGCATCCGCTAAAACTAGCCTGCCTTCAGCATCGGTATTCAAGATTTCAATTGTTTTTCCGCCGTAGGATCTGACTACGTCNCCCGGGCGCTGGGCTGTTCCTGACGGCATATTCTCTGTAGCGGCGATCAATCCGATCACGTTCAGATTGGGTCTGATTTTTCCAATAACCTGCATTGTGCCTAATACGGTAGCGGCTCCTGCCATGTCGTCCTTCATAGACATCATACCTGACCCTGATTTTAGAGATAGGCCTCCGCTATCGAAGGTGACACCTTTGCCGACCAAAACGACAGTATCAGTCGATTCAGTGGCATCATCAGGCCGATACGATAGTTGAATCAGCTTCGGCTCCTCTGGACCCCCTTGAGCTACCCCTAACAAAGCATCGAATCCTTTTTCTGCCAGTTCAGGCCGGCTATAGATCTGACAATCTAAGCCACCATTATCTTCGGCCTGGGCGACTTGACTAGCTGTCTCTGCTAGGTCCGTGGGAGTCAAATAGTTTGCCGGTTGATTGGTTAAGTCACGCGCGAGAATAGTACCGTCCGCAATCGTCTCTGCTATGCGAACCAATTTTTCTACCGAAACTTTCGAATTCTCATCCGGAACTAGTAGAAGCAGTTCCTCTAAAGATTTTGACTCACTTTGTTCGTCACTGTTACTCGTCTGGTATTGCTTGAACTGATAGAGCCCCAACTTAGCACCGACAACAAAAGCTTGCACCTGCTCAGTGGTTACACCATCTGGCAGCCAACAAGCAACCGATTTTACCCCCAGATCCCTTAATGTCGTCATGGATTTGGCTGTGGCTTGACGAATAGACTCCAGACTCAGCTTTTCCATTTTCCCCAAACCAACCAAACAGACTCGTGGAGTCTTCAGCCCCTCGGACACGTAAAGTACAGTATTCTGTTTAAGTTTACCTTTGTGGTCGCCGAGTTCCAGTAAACGGCTGATTTGCCCACCAATAACCCGGTCAACCAGTTGAGTTGGTGACTGTAGTTCTACATCCTCAAAGACAGGGCAACAAATCGCATCCACCTCTGCTGTTCGTAGATCTCCAACTTGAATATCAATTTTCGTACTCATAGATCTCCTTTGACCCTTTTAACATTGCGTTGCTAATTAAATAGATTAGCTGAGAAAAACAGGTTGTCCGGTCTCAAATGATTGACTGGCAGCCAGCGTCAGTTGCAGCGTTTTCAACGCATCGNTGTAAGGAGATCTAATTTTTGAGGAATCTCCACTTATGACAGCATCGATAAAAACCCGGTCTTCATGGGCATAGCCGTTGACTTGGTTACTATAATCTTCAGTTTCGCCATCACGATTGATGCTAATTGATCCACCACTAATATCGATTACCAAACCATTACAAAAGACCTCTAATTTAACCCGCCCCCATCCTTTCAACATGCAAGCGGAAGCAATATTAGCTACCACCCCATTAGCGAAACTGATGTTAACCACACTCATGTCATCCACGTCATAGTTGGCAACATCTCTTATACTACCCTGAGCAGTAAGACCGTGTACCGCAATAACTTCGCTATCCACCAGATAGCGACAGAGATCGAAAATATGGGTTGTCTGTTCAACGTGTTGTCCTCCAGACTGCTCCCTTACTCGCCACCAAGCAACACCAGGCATTCCCCCCATCCAGTAGCCGAGGGCACCGACAATCTTTTGACCGGCCAAGACAGATCTGGCATGGTCAGCATTGTCCTGATATCTCCAATGGTAACCAACACTAGCGATAATCGCGTTTTCCTGGATTGCCCGATTGATTTGCTCTGCAGTTTCCATCTGGGTGGCAATCGGTTTCTCGACAAAAATCGGAATCTGTCGCTCACATGCAGCTAATTCCTGATCACCGTGCGCAAAAGGTGGAGTGCAAATATAAACTGCATCCAGATCTTCTTTGTCAAACATCTCCCGGTGGTCGGTGTATGGGTTACCGCCATATTCGTTGCATCGGTCGGCGGCCCGTTCAGCGGAGATATCACAAAAGGCCGCAAATTCGACGTCCTCAAACCTGTCCAGATTTCGAAAATGGCCGCCGGCCATACCGCCAGTGCCGATGGCTCCCACTTTAATGGTCATTATTATACCTCCATTTGGTAAAAGGATAGGTTGGTATCACCATATTTTTTTTCTTTTGTTAGTCTTAAACCACNGATATGTTGAGGGAAATCGCTTTGATTGTGTTCTATGCAGATAATGCCTCTTTTCGTTAACACTGTTGTTTCGGCGATTTGAGTTAAACACTCCAGGTATAGATCTGAGGTGTAGGGAGGGTCAAAATAGATCAGATGGAATTGAACCTGAGAACGGCTGAAAGTGGTTAGGCTGCGTTTGACATCAGTTGGTAATAGCTGAATCCGTTGGTCTTGTGATGTCAAACCACACTTTTGGAGATTAGTTTTAATCAGNCGAATAGATTGGCGGTTTTGATCGACAAAAGCGACTTGCTGCGCGCCACGACTCAGTGCTTCTAAGCCGATGTTCCCACTACCTGCACAGAGATCCAAGAAGTTAGCACCTTGAACCTGGGTATGGACAATCCGAAAGTACGACTCTTTGACCCGGTCTAAAGTTGGTCGAATGGTCGCTTTCCTGGGGCTGGCCAATCGACGTCCCTTAAAAGTTCCTGCGATAATTCTCATACTCGCTATGTGTGCTAACTCAGACACCTACGCCTTACTGAGAATAATCGCTATTGTAATAAAACCAGACCAGCGGGGGAACCACATTGAGGCAAGTTTAAATAGTGCGCTTTAGATCAAGCTAGGATTGATTTAACCATCTGACCATTTCACCCGTCAGTCGAAAATACTACCCTTGNTGTAAAGGTTAACCGTTCATGGTCAATGCCAAGTAGGTGGAGCAATATTGCACTGAAATAGTGAACATGAACGGNATTTTCCACTACATTGGAACCGAAAGGATCAGTTTGATCGCAACTAAATACGGCCTCACCCCACCGACGGCTATCCAGACAATAAAGCATCGCGAATAATGGTTACGGCCATAGTTTTGTTTGGTCAATTTAACTTGACAGTAGTTGATGTGGTCAAATTCACTTCCCCACACGACCAGCGTAGCCTCTAGCATTCCTCCTTGTTTGAGATCTCGAACTAAAGCTGCTGCCGGCTGGTCAGTTCCTGACACCGTCGATGAATTTCTCTCGGCAGACCACCGTGCTGATCCCAGCCTTGATGGTATAATTGAATAAAGTGGNTATTTCTTCGTTCGGCCGGCCGTCGTACCGAAGACAGTTAGCGGTAAAAGAACCCAGGTTTCGTGCATCAAGGCNGTGCATATACTCTCAGTTGGTGCTGCCTTTGTTAGATAACTGATCTATCCTATTTTGACAGACTTTTTCGACTCATGCAACCTTTTTTGAAGATTCGGGATTTGGTTTGGAAACAGGCGAATGTTGTGATAAACTTCAAACAANTAGCGGATTAGAGCAAATAGAATAAATAAAATGCGGAGTTATCAGTGAATGAGCAGTATTTGACACTGAAAGACATATTCGATGCCTGTCAAGAGGTTGAATTAAGGGTCGCAAAGATCTACGCTAAGTTGGCTCTATTGCTAGGTAGCGTCGATGATCGGGTCGAAAGATTTTGGGCAACCATGAGTACTGAGGAATGGCAACACCATGTTTTGGTTGACTTCGGTCGTAACTTATGTGAGCAAGCCTTTGATATCAATATGCAGATTACCGACCTGCCCACATCAATCTCTATAGACCGGATTAGAAACGGGTTAGCCGAACATGAGCATCGTCTAGCAGAGATGAACCTGACCTTAAACGACGCCTTTAAGACGGCTATTGAAATTGAAAGCAGCGAAGCTGATCAATTATTCATCTACTTAACGAAGAAGATTAAGAAGGCTGTTCAAGAGACTGGTCAAACGTTCTTGCTTGGTCGATTGAACCGGATAGGAAAGGAAATGCAGCATCATCATAAGGCTCTAGTCGTTGCGACCAAGCGATTTTCTAATGATCCAGATATTGTTCGGAGTGCCCTCTCACTTACAGATGATAATCGATAGTGTGATTCCTATCATTTGCTTTCTGACTCAGCCCCAGTTTTTAGGAAAGGGGTTATGAGCCCAGCGTTTCAATCACAAAGGTGTGAGAAAGCGTATTCCTAACTTGACAGTGAGATGACCCTAGATCTGATGATTTGATTGGTAGATTGATGGAATCAAGTAAAATACCTCCTCGGACCAAAACACGATCAAGTTTAGTAAGTGTATGATGAAACAGTATCGATATCCTACTCATATCTTATAGTCTACTATGTATCAAGTTGTGTTACATGAATAAACACTATTTCTACCATTCTAGAACGGCATATTGAGGTGGCTTCGTTTGCCTGAACAGTCACCCCCTTTTTACAAGTGAATTCCTGCATAGTTTAACCTGCCATGGGTAATGACAGTAAGTGGTAATAGAACTGATACGGTGGCACTCCATCCAGACTGGAATGTGGGTCTGCAGTCTACCAATCTTCTGCTTCAGTCGTAGGTCAGGCTCTGATATAAGACTTGGCTGGTAGTAAGAGACTGGTTCGNCTCAGCTTCAATATTCTCCCCTGCTGAGTCAGTAGCAATGGGTGCGGTCGCTGGTTCCAGCAACCGATTTTTCCACTAGTCAATTTGGTTGCGGTGTAGATCAAAGCGCTGCGTTAGCTCTACCAAGGGGGGTTGTTCCTCCCTGGTGCCTCCAAGTTTGCTTCTGCTTTGAAGGCTAATCATAGTCAGTATACCGTTACCGATATGGACCGGATTGGTATGCACGTAGACAACTTGGGTGCCGAGGTTAGGCGTTGGTGTCAATTAAACCCAATAGCCGGCTTTGACAATAAAAGTTTCAGTGTGTTAAGATAAACTCAGTTATTATTCTAGAGGCGATCTAATGTCTGGACATTCTAAATGGGCTTCGATTAAACACAAAAAAGCCGCTAACGATGCCAAGCGTGGTAAGTTGTGGTCTAAACTGTTGAAAGAGGTTTCGATTGCCGCTCGTATTGGTGGCAGCGACCCAGAAATGAACCCTCGGCTGAGAACTGCTGTGCAGGCTGCCAAGTCAAGCAACGTCCCTAACGATACGATTACCCGTGCCATCCAAAANGGAACAGGTGAAATGGACGGAGTTGATTACGAGGAGGCAACCTACGAAGGCTATGGCCCGGCAGGTGTTGCCATAATGATCGAGATCCTAACCGATAACAAAAACCGTGCTATCTCGGAAATTCGCTACATTTTGAATCGGAACGGTGGTAGTTTAGGGGAACGTGGTTGCGTGTCCTGGATCTTTAACAAGTGTGGGTTAGTTCTAGTAGACCAGGGAAGCGTCGACGAAGATGATTTGCTAATGGTTGCGCTGGAGTCCGGTGCAGAAGATGTCAACACCTTAGAGGAAGTGTTCGAGGTGATTTCATCGGTAGAGGAGTTCGAGCAAGTTCGGTCCGCGATCGAAACTTCTGGCGCTAAAATCAACGTTGCTGAGGTCGCAATGCTACCACAGACAACAGTTNCACTGGCAGAAAAAGAGGCTAGGCAGATGATTCGGCTCATGGAAGCCTTGGAAGATAACGACGACGTCCAGAAAGTTTATGCCAATTTTGATATTCCAGACGAGATTCTGGATGCGGCCTAAACTGATCTACTGGTCGCCTCTCCTGCGCTTTCCGTTGACGAAATCGACACCTGATTCAATGAACCAATCGCCAAATCATCTGGATCGTCTGTGATTGCTTACCTGAAAGGGGAACTATTCTCCAAGCATGACGAACAAGTGGTCGTCGTTGCAAATAACGTCGGCTATGCTGTCGATTTACCCCCCGGCGTTTCTAGTCAATTACCAGATCCAGGTCAGGAAGTCGAACTTCACACCCATTACTATCTCCGGGATAACGAAGTCAAATTGTTTGGCTTTTTGTCCAGAGATCAACTTTTGGTTTTTACTCAAGCCATTACCGTCAAAGGCGTCGGTCCCAGGTTAGCACTCGGTATCGTCTCCAGACTGACCCCCGCTCAATTCCGGCTGGCCATTCAGCAGGAAGATGCGGACACCTTGTCAACTGTTCCACGTCTGAATAGGAATACGGCGCAAGTTATTATCATGGCTCTAAAAAAGAAAGTTGAGAATATCGAGTTTGATGAGAAACTCGACACTCGTGTTACGACCAAACCCAATGATGGAGCGGTCAAAGCCTTGGTTGGTCTAGGCGGATCACCAGAAGCCGCCGCCAAATCAGTGANAGAAGCACAACGGGTGCTCGGCGCAGCTGCNAAAATTGAAGATCTGACTCGATTGGCACTACGCTATTTGAGCCAAAACCGCTAGATTGGGCGTGAAGATGGAAGTAATGGACAAGGGAGACGATAGTTCCTATAACCTCCGCCCCCAAAGCCTAGATGAGTTTATCGGTCAAAGTGTGTCTAAAGAGAATCTACGGATTCGGATCGAAGCGGCTAGGCAACGTGACCAGGCAATAGAACACGTTCTGCTCGTTGGACCACCGGGGCTAGGAAAAACAACCCTGGCCAGAATCATTGCTAACGAGATCGGTAGTGACTTTAAGTCAGCTATCGGGCCATCTATCGTTAAGCTAGAATTGGCAACTTTGCTAACTAATTTGGCCGATAAAGACATTTTCTTTGTCGATGAAATTCATCGCATGAATCCGATGATTCAGGAGTCGCTTTATCCGGCGATGGAGGATTACAAACTAGATCTTCCTGTCGGACAGGGGGCATCAGCCGACATTATTCCTGTTCCACTATCCTACTTCACGCTGGTTGGNGCCACCACCCGGGAGGGACTGCTGACAGCTCCATTTCGTGACCGATTTGGGATTCGTGTTCATCTTGACTATTATAGCGTAGAAGAAGTTGTAATTGCCCTCCAACGGAACAGCGAAATCTTACAGATTGAAGTAGAGTTAGCAGCTCAAAAGGAAATTGGTCGGAGATCAAGAGGTACCATGCGGATTGCTAAAAACCTACTTCTGAGTGTGCGTGACTTCGCTACCGTTCGCTATGAAGGTAAGGTTGATGCTGAGATTGCATGTGAAGCGCTAGAATTTTTTCAGATTGACGAATTGGGACTCAACGAGCAGGATCGCCTCTATTTACGAACCCTGATCGAACGGTTCAATGGACGAACAGGGTTGAGATCACTCGCCATTGCACTCAACGAAGATGAACGAACCATCGAAGAGGTGTACGAATCTTACCTGGTCAAAATCGGTTTTATCTCCTTGACACCGCATGGCCGAACAGCCATGAACGCGGCCTATCATCATCTCGGATATCCACCACCCAAGCTATTTGATTAAGCTCAGTGAATCCGACAGCAACCTCTCCGGCGATAGATCTGCAACTCGACAGTTACGATTACGACCTCCCAGATGACCAAATTGCACAATATCCGCTAAAGAATCGAGCTCGATCCCGGTTACTGGTTCTGGACCGTCAAACCCGACAGTATCATCACACCACTTTTTCTCAGATTGGTCAGTTTCTGCCGACAAATTCGCTCCTCGTCACTAATAATACCAAGGTGATGCCTGCGCGGTTGATCGGCTACAAAGCGCACACTGGCGGGAAAGTCGAGGTCTTTTTGGTTCGACAGAAGGCTAATCGACTTTGGGAGGTTTTGATGAAGCCTGGACGTCGAATTCGTCCCAAGACTCAGATTGTTTTCGGTAATTCGCGATGTGAGGAATCAGCACTGCTCGTNGCTAGAGTGGTCACGAAAACGGCAACCGGGAGTTATATTGTTCGGTTTGAGTTTGAGGGTGACTTTTATCAGTGCCTAAACCAGGTTGGGCAAACACCCCTTCCGCCTTATATCAAGCGGCCACCGACGACCGGTGATATCGACCGTTACCAGTGTGTTTATGCCCAGAAAGCGGGAGCCGTGGCCGCACCAACAGCAGGTTTACACTTTACGCAAGATTTATTGGGCAAACTACAGCAAGATGGAATCGAAATAGCCACCCTGACGCTACATGTGGGTCTAGGTACATTCCAGCCCGTTAAAGTGGACAACATCCTCGACCATCAGATGCACGCCGAATACTTTGAGTTCTCCGAGCACACTGCGAGACAGGTCAATCGTGCTAAGCAGTCAGATCGGAAAATTGTCTCGGTTGGTACCACTTCGGTTCGGGCACTAGAGACGGCTGTCTGCGACGGACAACTCTATCCTCAGAGTGGCGACACTGAGATCTTTATCTATCCGGGCTTTCAATTTCAAATGGTGGACGCGCTGATTACCAACTTTCATCTTCCCAAGTCAACCCTACTGATGCTCATCAGTGCCTTAGCTGATCGAGCCCTAATCATGGACACTTACCGGCAGGCAATCGCCGAAAAATATCGATTTTACAGCTACGGTGATGCCATGTTAATTCTGTGAGTATCAGCAAGGATTTTAAGTTAGAAAGGCTCCGCTGCTAAAAAACTATGCCGTTTCCTTCTTAAAAGAGAGTTGAAAATTATACCATCCTGTCACCGCTTCAATGACTAAGTATCAAGTCCTGTGTGATCGTATATATATGTTTTTTGAAATTTCGGGCCTCTTTCTTTGCCATTGTTTGAGGCTTGAATAGGAGTGACCTGCCCGGCCTTCTTCTAAGAGAGGGTCTAAAAACGAAACAGCAATAAAAATATTGGGCTAAAATCAGGGTCTGGATAAAAAATACCCGACTGGTCTGAGTGATCCGGAATGGCAGATAATCAAAGACGAATTCCCACGGCAAAAAAACAGGTCGCCCAAGAAGATAGCAGATCAGAGAGGTGGTGAATGTGGTCTTTTACACTTCCAGAGGAGGGGGTTGATGGTCCATGCTGTCCAATGACTTTCCCCCCTGGAAAAGTGTATCTGATTACTTCAGGTAATGGAAGAAAAGCGGTCTTTGGCCGAGGATTGATGAAAAGTTAGGTCAGGAAGTTGGAGAAGCGGGCGCAAAGCAGAAAGAAGCCAAGGCAGGGATGATTGATAGTCAGGCGTAAAAACGACAGACAAAGGGGACCCACTATGATGCCGGGCAAAAAATAGAGGCCAGAAAGGGCCATCTTCTGGTTGATAGGTTGGGATTAATTGAAGCCTATCAGTCCAACCTGCGGACAGACCCGATCCAGATGGTACCAAATGGGGGCCACCAAAAGTAGCCGTTACGGCCA
>PACG01000176.1 GCA_002699335.1 Candidatus Poribacteria bacterium | reverse complement strand
CAATGGGCAATTCCACAGTGCGCTCCTCGCTTGACTCATCATTGATCCCAGACTGACCGACCGCGCCGCAGATATTATCGGGCCCAATGTGCAACACCACGCGAAGATGTTCATCAAGCCGCCTGAACGGGCCGTTCCGTTCCCGATGCACCGGGGACTATCCCTAATTTCCCTCACGAAAACCATACTATGATTGCTGCTACCATCCATTTCGATGATGCTCCGATCGAAANGGAGTGCATCCGGGTGGTTCCGGGAAGTTTTAAAAACGGGCCGTATGATCATACCCATAAGGCCGGTTCCCATTTGCCCACGGGACAATATCCCGTTGAGGAGGCACCCCCTGTCCCGCCGAAGCAGAGAATGTGTTGTTCTTCAGTCACCTCATCATCCACGGATCAGGACTCAATACAAGCGACCAACCCCGCTCGACGCNGCTGATCCAAATGCGCGATCCCTCGGACANGCCAATGGGCCNCGCAGCATCTGTCGCGTGGACAGGGCATGATGCTGCGCGGNATAGAGCCCGGAGCGGATGCGGACTCGCACGTAGGTCCGAGTCGAGATATCTATCGCAGTTGCGTAAGGAATAACGGAGGACTGAATGGCGGGCAATATTTGGGAGTGGTGTACTGACTATCTGCCGGTCAAAATCGCTCCCCGGTTCCGGTTCACAAGGGGTGGCCCCTCTGAGTGGTTGAGTTGCACACAGAATACACGTCATTCTGGTGCCTCTTATGTTTATTAGTTTTCAGTCAAACACTCCAGGGCTTGTCGATAAACCGCAAAATCGGCTTCTCCAAAGAGAACAAACCTGATCTCTGAGATTGTCTCTTCTTGGCCTAAGAAATCAGTGGCCGCGCTGATAGCGACTTTTGACGCATGCTGAATCGGGTACCCGTAAATACCTGTGCTAATTGACGGAAATGAGATTGTTGTAATTTGGTGCTTGGCAGCTAGGGTCAGGCTGGTGTGATAGCAACTGGCCAAAAGTACAGCTTCATCATTGGCTCCGCCCTGCCAAATAGGGCCAACAGTATGGATTACATAAGTTGCTGCTAGGTCCCCGCCCGTAGTTAGCACTGCTTGTCCCGTGGGACACCCACCTTGACGAGCACGGATCTGATCGCACTCGGCAGTGATTTCGGGGCCGCCTGCACGCCTGATGGCCCCGTCTACACCTGATCCTCCCACCAGTTGCGCATTGGCCGCGTTGACAATGGCCTTCGTGTTCTGTTGGGTAATATCACCTTCTACCACTTGTATAAGTCCGCGATTGATTTCAATCTGCATGATCATCCTCCAACTCAGGAAGTCAAGATGAGACCCTCAATAGATAAAACTGGAGCAGGCCTCGCCTTGAGCATAGCACGGAACCCGGTTTCTATTCCAGCCAAATCCTTGGCCCAGCCTTGATGACTCAACTAGCCCTTTCTGAAACGACTGCTCAGGACAAACGTCGATTTCTTCTCCAGGCCTCACCCTGTAGCACATTGCTGATTTCCTTCAATTGTTGCTGGATTGTTTCAGACGAAAAATGGATGGTCTGGGGAGTTGACCGATTTCTCCATCTTTCGGGAGCACCTCAAAAATATTGAGTGTGTATAGAGCCGCTTAAGTTCATAACGGAAAATTTATGGCAATTTTCTTAAGGTAATGTTCATCCACTGTGCAAGTGAAGAAATCAGCAAAAATGGTGCCAGTAAGAGCGGGCAACAAGGCTGCCATTGCCACAGGGGCTGCTTTCAAGCTTTCAGTTAACCCACCAGAATGAAGGTCGCTAGCAGAAGTTAAGAACCAAATCCTAGATATGACGCTTCATAGCAGTGGTAATTCGAGAGATTAGCCGCGTATTGGCAGTGAGCCCAAACACGGTGATTAGGATCATAAAAAGCCCAAAAATTGCTACAGATCGACTTTTCTAAGCTGAAAGGTTTGATGGCTATGATGCTAGTTAAGGTGGAAATTGGTGAACAATGGTCATATGTTGGCCAGAAATGCCGTTAGAGATGGCTTGGGTTTGCGATTGATCACTGGAGATGCTGGCCTTTAGGATTGGCTACCGACAAGAGGAAGTTTTGCGCGTTTGAAGAAAAGTTGGATTCATTTGATACAAGGCGTTATTTTACCGATGGCTGGGGTTGCTATCAGGGAAGGCTAGAACCGAGAAAACATCAAATGAGGCGCGAAACACACAGCGCATGAAGCGAAGAAAGCTGAATTTCAGAACAAGAATCAAGCAATTGAGCCGAAGAACTACCTGTTTGTCCAAACCTAAATTGATGCAGGATAGAGTCATTGGCTGATTCATCAATCGGTTTACATTTGGCCGAAAGGTCTAATTCAATATATTTGAAACACTAGCCGTAAATCATATATCCTGAATCTACTTTGGTTTGTCTCAATGGAGCCTATCTTCGATCTGGAGGCAGCGGACCAAACCTTGAAAGAGTTGGGAGCAGCTAAATGATTAGGGCAGATGGTATTAAGGGTAATATCATTTCGTCGTGGCCTTATCAAGTTCTTTTCTTTTCAGTTGAATAATTCGAATCCAGGTTGACAAATGATCTATTCTGTTATAGGATGGGAATAGAAATTTTAAGGAGTGACATCAATTGTCAGGTGCTTCTACCGATGTTCATGTGGAGTACCTGTTTCATACAAATCCAATTGCTGTGAGAGCAAAACTGAGGAATCTAAAATGGAATATTTGAATTTACTGTTATATAGAATAAGTGTGGTTAGTTTCATATTTATTTTTGCTTTTGGTTGTGGAGACAGTGATAAACCGACGGCAAAAGCAAGTCGTTCTATCAACGCCGATATCGAAATAGTTGTTGGTGTAACTTTAATGACAACGAGCAATCCTTTTTTCGTCATTCTAGGGGAAGCAGCGAAAAAAGAAGCGGCTGAACACGATTTGCTGATTAAAGAAGTGCTAAGTGGCGAAAATGCTGAAAACCAAGCCAACCAAATCCGTGACTTTATCACTCAAGCAGTGAATGCTATCGTTATTGCACCTAACGACCATTTCGCAGTTGGCGAAGCTATAAAACAAGCTAATCAAGCTGGAATTCCCGTTTTCACTGCAGACACGGGATGTAGTGACCCATCTGCGGAAGTTGTCTCTAATGTTATGACTGATAATTACGGCGGAGGTCTTTTAGCGGGTGAAGCGATGATCGGAGCATTGGGACCTGATGGTGGTGGAAAAGTATTGATCTTGAGTTTCGACAGTGCCCAGTCATGTTTACTTCGAGTCAAAGGATTCAAAATAAAAATTGAGGAATATAACCAAGCTAATTCAGAGGCTAAAATCGAGATCGTAGCTGAACTCCCAGGTCAAGCGGAGCAAGATGCAAGTAAAAAAGCAACTGAAGACGCACTCAATGCCTATGAAGATTTAGCTGGTATCTTTGCCATCAATGACCCGTCAGCACTTGGAGCAGTGGTCGCCGTTCATAACGCTAAGAAGCAAGACAAAATCAAGATCATTGGTTTTGATGGTCAACCGATTGGTAAGCAGGCGATTCGCAAAGGTGATATTTACGCTGACCCAATTCAATTTCCAAAAGAAATTGGACGGAAAGTAGTGCAACAAATAGCCAAGTATTTGAACGGTGACCCGGTGGAGAAGGAAATCTTGATTCCGGCCAAACTCTATTTCCAAGCCGATGCTGAAAACGATCCTGAAGCCCAGTAAACTTACAAGGCGATTATTCAGACAACTCCGCAATTATATTAATGTTATTATCCATGCAGGGCATCGAGAAGCACTTTCCCGGCGTCCATGCCCTTAAGGGGATTGACCTACAGCTTGAAGCGGGTCAAGTGCTTGGATTGGTCGGGGAAAATGGAGCTGGCAAAAGCACACTCATTAAAATCCTAGGGGGAATACACGAGTCTGATATGGGTCTAATTCGTATCTCCGGAGCCCCCGTCAAAATCCGTACACCTCAAGATGCCCAGTCCGCTGGCATTGGCATTATCCATCAAGAGTTCAACCTTGTTCCGCACCTGACGACCCGAGAAAATATCTTTCTAGGTCAGGAAACTAGAAACTGGATTAATCGGTCGAAAGAGCGGGCTAGAGTGCGTCGACTTTTTTCAAAAATTGGGGCCAAGATTGATTCTGAAGTTTTGTGTAAGGACCTTAGCATTGCTGAACAGCAGATCGTTGAGATCGTCAAAGCACTATCCATGGATGTGCGATTACTTATTCTGGATGAACCAAGTGCCAGTTTAACTCCTCAAGAGGTGTTCGCTCTGTTCCAAGTCATCACTGATCTCAAAAGCCAAGGGATTAGTATGATTTATATCAGCCATCGGTTGGAGGAAATTTTTCAAGTTGCGGACCATGTGATGATCTTACGAGATGGTGAACACATCTGTACCACAGCCACCAGCCAGGTTAAACATTCTGAAATTGTCCATATGATGGTAGGCCGAGAGCTAGAGGATGAATGGCCAAAGCGACAGCACTCCATCGGCCAAGTTCGATTGGAAGTACAGGGGTTAACATCAAATTTAATCCATGATGTATCTTTCCAGGTCCATGCAGGAGAAGTGTTAGGTTTCACTGGGTTAGTTGGTGCAGGGCGTACCGAAATCGCACGACTAATCTTTGGGGCTGACAAACGTCGTTCCGGCCACATTCGTTTGGATGGTGAAAATTTAGGCATTGATTCCCCAAGAGATGCAATTCAAGCGGGTATTTGCTTGTTGACCGAAGATCGAAAAGGACAAGGGCTATCGCTAGAACACAATATAAGAGAGAATTTTGGATTGCCTAATCTGGATCAGTTCTCCCGAATAGCCTTTCTTAATCAGATGAAAGAAAAATCGGCTTTTGACCACTATGTTCAACAACTTCAGATCAAGATTTCTAGCCAAGAGCAGTTGGCTAAGAATCTTAGTGGTGGCAATCAACAAAAGGTTGTTTTGTCTAAGTGGCTACAACGAAATTGTGAAATCCTAATTTTTGATGAGCCAACTCGGGGGATTGATGTTGGTGCCAAATACGAGATTTATCTACTGATGAACCAGTTGGCGGCACAGGGAAAATCCATAATTATTATTAGTTCGGAATTGCCAGAGATCATCGGTATGTGTGATCGAATCCTCGTCATACGACAAGGTCGAATTGCCAATGAAGTTTCTGCTCACCCAAATCTGACCCAGAACCAGCTATTAGAAATGGCCATTCGTTGAAAATATGACGCATTGCAATGCTGAGTCAGCCAAATACATCCCATAAACACCAAGTAACCAAGAAGCAATACTATTAAGATAGAAAGTATAGGATTATAGAGGTATACGAACGAAAGGAAGGTCGAATATAGGTGTGAGCCAAAATCAATTTGGAATAGCTATGATCCTCCGATCTCGATTAATGACAGAATATGGGATGCTATCTGTCCTAGTTTTGATTATTATTGCCTTCAGTTTAGTTACTATAAAAAATCAACCGATAGAGGGTTCTTATGCGGGAAAAGAACTAGCCAACAGAGTGGTTAGCCAATCACCAAATGGGGGAAATTACGTGTTGATCGTAACGCAATCTGGTGAGGACCAAAAACTGAAAGCGGCCTTCCAATCAGGACTCCCCAACAGCATTACTCAACATCTTCGAATCGTGGATCAAGCATCCCCTCTTCATGCAAAACAAGTTTTACACACTTTAACCCAACAACCTGATTGGAAAATAGATTTGATTGTTTGTAGCCGAACGACCGCAGCTTGGACTTTTTATTCTCATATGATCTCTCTACAATCCACCCCAATTATTAGCCCTCAACAAGAGAAACGATCCAATTTTCTCAAATCCAGGAATTTGCAAACTTTACCCTTGAAGATGGTACGGATGGCGGTGATTGCTATTGGTATGACGATGATCATTATCACCGCAGGTATTGACTTATCTGTGGGCAGTCTAGTGGGGCTCTCTGCTGTTACCTCTACTTTATTGATCAAAAACTATGGTGGAGGAACGAATGCGGGTTACCTCATGGTCTTGCTTTGCTTTGCTGGAGGCATTATATTTTGTGGATTAATGGGTTTTACCTCTGGCATCTTGACTACATTTTTCAAAGTTCCTGCGTTTATCGCTACATTAGCCATGATGATGATAGCGCGTGGTTTAGCACAAAATCTGTCTCATAACAACATTATTACTGGCATGCCCGAAGTGGTTTTTGAAAATCTCCTCAATCTGAAAATAGATTTAGGGGTGACTTCAATCGAACTTGCAACACCAATTGTATTAATGGCTGTTCTATACTTGGCTGCACATGTAGTTATGAGCCACACGATTTTAGGTCGCTATATTTATGCTATTGGCGGTAACCGGGAGGCAGCACGCTTGTCTGGAGTAGCTGTTGGTCAGGTTCTGCTAATCGTTTATACAATTACGGGCTTAATGGCAGGAATTGCAGGTGTGATTATGGCTATCGAATTTCGCTCAGGTAAAGGTATATGGGGCCAAACGCTAGAACTCGACGTTATTGCAGCGGTTGTAGTTGGTGGTACGAGCCTGATGGGAGGACAAGGTCGGGTGCTTGGGACTCTAATCGGTTGTGCTATCATTGTAGTCATTAAAAACGGTATGAATCTATTATCACTCCACGAGAACACCCAAAACATTGTAATGGGCCTCGTCATTTTAGCGGCAATTGTAATCGACAAAATCAAAAGTAGTGAGATTAAATGGGAAAATTGGAATACCTTATTTCCTGCCTAGTGGATGAGTTTATTCACTAGTACACAGAACAGAAACAATACCTAATTGAGTTTAATGAAAAAAAGAGAGGAAAAGATGACTTCGACTTTGAACCAATTCACGCCCGGCTTGTACACATTTGTCGTTCTAGCCTTTTTTTTGACCACCTTAGCTGTTTGGTCTGATGAGCATACTTACCAAAAGACAGTTATTAGTGCCCTCCAAAATATCAATGTTGGTGATTGGGAAATTAGCTCAGAAGATTTGAAAATTACCGGTACCTCAGAACCATGGTCAATTAAAAAGTATCGATTACATGGTGGCCTGCAGGAGGGGGTTGAAATTATCGAGCTTTACAATGGGCAAATAACGGCTCGGATGATTCCAACTCGTGGCATGAACATACTGGATATTACTGCGGGTGATATCCGCCTGGGCTGGGATTCACCCATTAAAGAAGTGGTGCATCCAAAGTATGCAGAGCAGGAACACAATAATGGACTCGGTTGGCTGTATGGATTTAACGAATGGATGATGCGTTGCGGGCTGGAATATGCTGGTCACCCCGGTGAAGATAATGGTCGGCTGCTAACGTTGCATGGTCGGATCGCTAATATTCCAGCTTCAGAAGTCACAGTGATTGTTGATAAGACACCACCATACCGGATTCAGGTTGTGGGCGAAGTCAACGAACGATGGTTCAAAGGAGCTCAATTTGTCTTAAAAACCGTTTTCTCAACTGAAATTGGATCTAAAACCTTTCGCCTCGATGATACTATTAAAAACGAGGCGAGCAACGAGAAAGAGTTTATGATGATCTACCATGCCAATTTTGGTCCGCCCCTTTTGGAAAACGGAGCTCAATTTATGGGTACAATCGCCGAGGTTTCGCCCTTTAACCAAAGCGCAGTTTCCGGTCTTAACAAGTGGAATCAATATGGACCACCAGCTAGAGTTTGGGCAGATGAAATGGTATTTTGCGTTTTCGCTCGAGCGGACGAAAATGGGATTGCCCACTTTATGCTACAGAATGCAGCACAGAATAAAGGGGTTGCCTTTAATTATCCTCTGGCCCAGCTCCCTTATCTCAATTTGTGGAAGAATCCGGATAGCCTGGCTAATGGTTATGTTACAGGTTTAGAACCAGCAACCGGTTTTGCACATAACCGTTCGTGGGAGAGAGAAATGGGACGAGTTCCTAAGCTGAAAGGTGGAGAATCCTACCAATTTCAAATTGAGTATAAGTTTCTCGATAGTCAATCTGAGGTTGAATCTGCCCGCCAGCAGATCGACAGAGTCAATGCAGGGCAACCTGTGACATTGACAGAAGAATTTGAAACAGATCCTTTACGTCCCTAAATTGTTATCAGAAATTAGCCGTACAATTGACCTTCTCCTGCGGGTGAAATGGCAGAAGACGGTTTGAAAAGTGGAAATATCAACCAGCCAGTCAAATCATATAAATGGACACTTGTATGGACACCGAATACGCCCCTGCCTATGCCAGATTGGGAGCAATTGCGTTTCAAAAAGGCGAATTGGTAGAGGCACGAAATCATCCCAGGAGAGCGATTGAGATGGATCCAGATTTCACTACTGCCCATTATCAACTTGGCTGGATCTATCGGCAGAGTGGTCAATTTCAACAGGCGATTCAATCGATTGAAAGAGCTGTGCCCCTTCCGACCAAATTCCGCCTCAGCCTGTAGTACGTTGGCCATGTTTTACCGGAACAGGGCTACCGCTTGGGTGAAGCCCTCGCTTTGGCCAAGAGGGCAGTTGAGTTTAAACCCATTTCCTCCTACTGGGGTACTTTCGCATACACCCTATATAAAAAATGGGCATATAAAGAAGCGGACGAAGCCATTAAAAAGCACTTGANCTGCAACCGGATCAACCGGACTATTTGTCACACCAACAAGCTACTCAACAGGGCCTTGTCGATTAGCAGGGGNCGAGCACCACTCAGACGAAATGCTCGGAATATCACCATATTGAATCCCCTGATAGGGAGACCAAGGAAAGATAAGAAGATGGACAAAACGAATATGAAACAGGANCTAGATACTGATACTATCCCTGTAATGCNNCNGGANCCATTTCTGAGTTGGGAGGCATTGNATTCCGCCTTGTCCCAACTTCTGTCGCAGCCGAGTGATGAACTNGNCCAAGCCANCCGGCCAGGTTTCATNCACAACTCATACTCTCCGGTGTTATGGTCCGACGATGACTGACACCACAACTGGAAACCAACCGTTCGGACATCTTCGATACGTCAGCACTGGTGGAACCCTTCGACTATGACCGTTTTTTGGTGGATTGGTACGCGTCCTAGAAGGGGTTATGACCCCAGAAGCCATTCATGAGTGGACAACTGCGCTAAGGTGCGGTCAGCAACTTAACGACAGACTGCTGCTGTCGGATTGGAGACAGATCGATTGGCAGGCGCTGGGTCGGATTCCATCAACGAAATCTCTGACTCCCGACT
>PACG01000175.1 GCA_002699335.1 Candidatus Poribacteria bacterium | reverse complement strand
AACCTATCAACCAGAAGATGGTCCTTTCTGGCCTGTATCGTAGTGCCCCCCTTTTTCTATCGTTTTTTACCGCCTGATTATCAATCATGCCTGCACTGGTTTCTTTATGCCTTGCGCCTGCTGCTCCAACTTCCTGACCTAAACTTTTCATCAATCCTCGACCAAAAACCGCTTTTCTTCCATGGCCTGAAGTAGCCCGACACACTTTGCCAGGGGGGGAAGTCATTGGACCGCATGGGCCATCAACCCCCTCCTATGGAAATGTAAAAGACCTCATTCACCACCTCTCTGATCTGAGATCTTCTTGGGCGACCTGTTTTTTTCGCCGCGGGAATTCGTCTTTGATTATCTGCCGTTCCGGATCACTCAGATCAGTGGGGTGTTTTTTATCCAGACCCTGATTTTAGCCCAATATTTTTATTGCTGTTTCGTTTTTAGACACTCTCTTAGATACGTTGTTACGCCCAAAAGATCTAAGGAGATAATCGAGGTGTTGAAAGCGAACGGAAAGAATGTTAAGTTTATGTTCTATCCGGACGCCGGTCACGACTCTTGGACAACGATATTACGACAATCCGGAGTTATACGGATAGGTTCTTAAACATTCATGGTAAGTTAAAGCTGAGGACTGAGCAATGAGAACCTGAGCCGTTTCTCCTGCTTTTTGACACTGTATTTCGGCTCAGGGTAATGCTGACTTAGATGGCTATTGCTATTCTGCTCGCAATACTTTTGTGAAGAATTCCTTCAAGTCACTGAGCACCCCGGAGATGTTTCATGACCTATGCCCGAATAAAGCCTAAAATCTGAGCGCCCCCTACTGAGTCATAGATCTCTTGGGNAATCCTCCCGCGGTCAGTTGGTATTCGACCAAACGACTCAAACACTAAATCTCGATCTTCNGGATCATAACCAGTCGTTCGGGCATAGNTAGCTACTTCGGNCCTCTGAAACCTGACAGTGGGNTACGACCTAGGCCCCAATCTTCACCGGCTTCTCCCTCAACGTTGTAAGCNACTAGTGTTTGACGCTCTGGAGTAGTGTCAGTCGGCGAAGGAAGTTGTCTTGGTTGTCCACCAAGTGGTAACACGAGAGGCCAATCTATTTCACGGCGTTCTGGCCTTCTTTGATTCACTATTCTGTCGTGTTACCTCCGTGGTAGAATTCACGACCTCTTCATCGCTCCGACTTTGGTTGTAACAATGAAATCCAGGCGAGGAAGCAACTCACCCGGATGCCATTCGACTTTCGCCGCCACGTGACCAGTCTGCTCCCAACCTTAGCCTGAGAGGTGAAACCGTCGTAGATTCTCTTTGGAGCTTGGGGGGACGGCCTGCTGGAGACGTCAGCAAATGCTCCATGGCATACAGATGGTTTCCCTCTTCGGGAGACTGTAACGGTTGGGATTAGCCAAAACCGCGTTCCCAACCAAGAAGTGGTAAATATCCGCATCGCGGTAATGGACCACGGCTGACTCTATCTAGCCACGATACCAATCGTCGACGTTATGTACGTTGTCCTTGGTGTAACAATGATCGCTCAAGATGGCTGAACTGGNTGAAGCCAAACAGAGGACGGTAGTAAGGGCAAAATGTCTGTTGTAAGCCCTGCTTTCCTGAGTGCCGTACGCCTCACTAACTGAACCATCCANACCCAGAATCAACTGGCCCAGCGGTNTTCCATCCCGCAAGCGGTCAAGCCATTTACCTATTTGATTTCCTGCTGTCTTGTGCTATCACCCTGAAAGTACCCTCTGTTTATCGGGATGAGCGATACCGGCAGACCTAAAAATGATTAAATGGGAGATCCGGCTTAACTAAATATAAGACAAGTGTAAAGAATAACCTGAGAGATAACGCCAATTCATACTCGCAGCTGTCAAGACGTGTAACCTTGGAGGTCGAGTTCATCAGCAAAGTGGCAAGCAACCCTTTGGCTGCGTTTATCCCCCCCAATTGTCAGAATGGGTTCGTCCTGTCGACATATTTCTTGAACATAAGAGCATCTGGTGTGAAAATTACATCCGCTTGGTGGATCGAATNCATCAGGAATATTCCCTTTCAGGATCATTCTTTTAACCGAAGGGTTATATTCACTTCTGGGGATTGCTGCGATCAATGCTTCTGTATAGGGGTGTTTTGGGTTGTGGTATAGGTCTTTAGATTTGGCAATTTCAACAATTTTACCGCAGTACATGACAATGATACGATCGCTCATATACTCTACAACACTGAGGTCATGCGCGATTAATAAATAGGTCAATTTTAGGTCTTGTTGTAGTGCCGCAAGCAGATTTAGGACTTGGGCTTGCACGGACACATCGAGTGCTGAGACCGGTTCATCACAAATAATGAATCTGGGTTTTAAGGCCAATGCCCGAGCGATGCCGACTCTTTGTCTCTGTCCACCGCTTAATTCGTGCGGGTAACGATTTAAATGAGACGTTCTGAGTCCAACCTTTACGATTAGTTCTTCTATGGTTGTTAACTGTTCTTGGTGGGTTCCTATTTTATGTGTGGTTAATGGTTCGAGTAAAATGTGCCGTATAGACATTCTCGGGTCCAGAGACGAGAATGGGTTCTGAAATATCATCTGCATCTCTCTACGGAATTCTTTTAAGTCCGGTTTGGCTAGTTGGTGTACGTCTTGCATTTTACCATCAATACAAAAATGGATTTGCCCAGATGTCACACGATGCAAGCGGATGATTGACCTGCCAGTGGTGGTTTTGCCACTTCCGCTTTCACCNACTAAACCGACTGTTTCCCCTTCCTCCATAGTGAAATTGATGCCGTCAATAGCCTTGACGTGTCCCACTATTTTTTTGAAGATCCCTCTACGGATAGGGAAATGCTTTTTTAGACCTTCAACCCTTAATAGGGTTTTTCTGTTACTTAGTTCATTCCTCATCGTACAGCCAGCACTTTACCGATTGATCTGCATTCAAATCGATGATAGGTGGTTGTCGTTGATAACAGATGTCTTCAGCATATGAACAACGCGGGGCAAAATAACATCCCTCAGGTAGATCCGTTAAGTTGGGTACAGAACCTTCGATCGGAACTAATCGCTCTGTCTGTCCAATTCGGGGTCTGGATTGAAGTAGGGCTTGCGTATACGGATGCTTGGCATTTTGCATTATATTTGGCGTACTGGCCTTTTCTACAATTTGACCTGCATACATAATGATAACGGTGTCTGTGACTTCAGAGACAACACCGAGATCGTGCGTAATCATGATAACGGATAGGCCATTTTGTTCTTGTAGTTCTTGGATTAAAGCCAATATCTGTGCTTCAATGGTCACATCTAAAGCGGTTGTGGGTTCATCCGCAATTACTAAATTAGGATTACAACACAGTGCTATGGCTATCATGGCTCTCTGTTGCATGCCCCCACTGAATTCATGAGGATATTCATCCACCCTTTTTTCCGCAGCAGATATACCCACCTTATCCAGTATTTCTACTGCTTGCGCCTTTGCCTTGGTCTTTGATATTTGGTGATGTAAGGTAAGCGATTCCATGATTTGGTCACCAATGGATAGGACTGGGTTTAGTGCCGCCATCGGTTCCTGAAAAAATCATGGCAATTTCGTTACCTCGAATGCTTCTCATCTCCTTGCTTTTAGGTTTTAATGAAGTAATGTCTACTGCCGTTCCGTCCGATTTGTAATAGGTGATCTGGCCATCGGTGATTCTTCCTTTTGGCGGCCTGATTAATTGGAGTATCGAAAGCGCCGTAACCGTCTTGCCACATCCACTTTCACCAACGATGCCTAATACTTGGCCTCTTCTCATCTCGAAACTTATGCCATCGACAGCTTTAACCAAACCGCTATCGGTCTGAAAAACGGTTCTCAACCCCTCTAACTTCAATATTTGCTGCATGGTAAGTAGGGGCTATTGGGAGTAGGGATCAATAGCATCTCTCAGCCCATCACCCAGAAAATTAAAAGCCATAACGGCTAAGACAATGAAAACACCTGGAATCATAATCCATGGATGTTGATCTAGAGTTTGAAGGCTCTGAGCGTCTTTTAGAAGCCGGCCCCAACTTACCATTGGAGGTCTTATCCCAAGCCCCAAAAAGCTTAACGTACTTTCCGCCAGAATCATGGATGGGATCGCAATCGTCAGGGCAACGATAATATGGCTGATAACATGTGGGATAATATGACGTAGAATGATGACAAAGTCATTCACCCCTAAAACTTCAGCGGCTAAAACAAATTCTGCCTTTCTATAAGATAAGACTTTTCCGCGTACTTCTCTGGCCAATAACGGCCAGGACAGGAGTGCAAATATACCGACGATGCCGTAGAGAATGTATAAAGGTGGCCAGGTTGGAGGAAAGGCCACACTGAGTACCATCCAGAGTGCCAATTGTGGGAAACATTGAACCAGTTCAACAAATCGTTGCAGAAAGATATCCACTACACCTGAATAGTAACCCGA
Source organism: Candidatus Poribacteria bacterium (assembly GCA_002699335.1). The sequence continues at coordinate 9,965 of PACG01000175.1, read as the reverse complement.
TACTGCGCCGATAATTGTACCCACGATGCCTGTAACGAGGGCACCCAANAGAGAAACACTAATTGAAATTCGTCCACCATAGATAATACGGCTCAACAGATCTCGCCCATGCGCATCTGTGCCAAAAAGAAAAATTGCGCCGGGGGCGTCAACCCCAAACAGATGGACTTGCGCTGGCAGTAAGCCCGCTAGTTTATATGAAAATCCCTGGATGAAGAATTTTAGATAGTAGCTTTGTGATTTGTCTTCCTGGTAAGAAAAAACAAATGTCTCGGGATCCATTATCTTTTTATGTTTATAAGTGAAAGGCCTAAGATGGAAGTGACCATCCTGATCAAAGAAGTGTATTTTTTGAGGCGGTAGGTAGCTTGTTTGAAAGTCTTGATCTACGTGGTCATAGGGCGCAAAGAAAGGGGCAAAAAGCGAAGTGAAAATGAATATACAAACCAGAAAAAAACCGATNCACCCCAAGCGATTTTTTCTGAACCGATTATATACCAGTCGAAACTGAGAATCACCAGATCTTTGAGCGTCCTCTAAATTAGAAACTCTTTCTGCCGNCTCCAATTTGGCTGCGGAATAACGATTATTATTCATAGCGAACTCTGGGGTCAACGGCCGCTAATGCAATATCAGCCAGAATATTACCGATAATAGTCACAACCGCAATGACCATTAGGAAAGAGCCTGCTAAATACATATCCTGTGAAAGTAAGGCCTCTAAAAAAACGGGACCGGTTGTCGGAAGATTCAACACATAGGCGGTGGTGAGCGATCCTTCGATCAGCCAAGGGAGTGACATGCCGAAAGACATGATGAGGGGTTGTATGGCGTTTCTAGCAGCGTGCTTATTAATTACCTTAAACTCACTTAGACCTTTTGCTCTAGCTGTTTGAACATATGGCTGCTCCAAGACATCCAGTAAGTTACCTCTCATAACACGCATGTTTCTGGCCGTACCCGCGATGCCGATGACCACAACAGGCAACCAAAAATGACCCAAGAAATCAATGAATTTCTTCCAGCCCCATGGTTGCATAACCATATCAGGCGAAAATAACCCACCAACGCTTTTCACATCGAAATGGAAGACCATTATATACATCATCAAGAGAGCCAAAAAAAAGTTGGGTATGGATAAACCGATATAGGCCAATGTAGTGAACAAATTGTCACCAATACTATACTGATGGGTGGCTGCGTATATTCCAGGCAGAATTCCCCCAACTACCGAAACCAAAAAACTCGAGAGCGCAATAAGAAATGTCCAGCCCAAAAAAGTCCAAATAACTTCGGCTACCGGTTTCCTAAATTTGAAAGAGTACCCCAAATCTCCTTGTAGTAAGCCAATAAACCACTTGATAAACTGAACCATGATCGGTTTATCTAGCCCATAATGTTCTCGCAGTTGATCGGAAATCTCTTTGGCTTCGTCTGCAGATAGCCCCGCATTAGATACAAGTTGCCCTTCCAGAGCTGTCATATAATCCCCCGGCGGCAAGGTAATGACAAAAAAGGTGACGCAGGCTACCAGAAGCAGCAAGGGAATTGCATACAGAACCCTTCTAACAATGTAGCTTAGCATTTAATAGGGATTGATTGTACGAAACAGATCAGACCGAGNTCAATAATCTGAAGGCATNGGTATCATTTTTAGATAGTTGTCAGTTGGTAAATGGTCGNNCTTCTGGGTCCAGCGTATTTCCATCGGTACGTTCTCCTCAGTCCAGCTATAGAGATGTATTGGGAAGTCTGAAGGATAGTTTTTATGTCGCTTGGCGTATGCATCCAGATATTTGGCTTGCATAATTCCGATGGTATACTGATTCTCGGTGTAGAGTTTTAGTACCTGACCAAAGACCTCTTTACGCTTGCCAACAGATTTAATAGTGACTGTTGATTCCAGCAAGGTGGCAATCTCCTGTTCGAAAGGCAGCAGGTCACGTTGACCACCAGGACCAGACATGTGCCAACTTGGTGTTGTATCGGACATTGGCCCAACGGAATTAGGATAAATTTCAGGGGAATTAGTTGCCATATTGCGACTAACCTCCATTTCCCAAAAACCAGCATTTCTCTCGGCCGAGGCTGATCTACCCGTTTGTTTTACCCGAAGATCTATACCGCCTTCTTTTCTAAAAGGTTCAACCAGAGCTTCTGCTAGCTGCCCCCACTCAGGGGATTCTGCCCCTGCCCGTAACTCCAGAATCAATTCTTNACCTGCAATGTCGGAACTATCTGGCCAATTGAGGATTCCATTCTCGTCTGTGTCCTGAAACCCAAGTTCGNCCAAGAGCTTTCTCGCTTTATCTGGATTGTAGGGATAACGATTCACCATGCGCTCATCGTACATCGTGGATCCTTGGCTATATCCGCCGTACCAAGGTTTGGTAGCGGGCGTAGGAAACACTCCAGTGGTAATTCCCTCCCGGTCAATAAGGTGAGAAAGTGCTAATCTAAACTTTTTCTGCCGAAATAACCTCCTTACAGCTTTGTCCCGGTCATTTTTAACCCCCAGATAGAGCGATAAATTGAGATTTATTTGATGAGGCACCCGCCAATCTCCCCAATGCGTTTTGAAGTGAGCGTTGGGTTTTCTGGCAGCTGACAGAACAACTGGCTGTAAATCGTATTTTTGAACGTGCGTGTTGTCTGCGCTACCAGCTAAAACATTCAATGTACGGATACTCCAGTCTCTAGCATCTGTAAATTGCACGGCATCAAAATAGGGCAGTTGTTGACCTTGTTCATCGACTTTGAAGTAATACGGATTTCTGACATATATCAACTGTTGACCAGGTTTATACCTGACCGGAATATAGGCACCAAGACTAACAACCGGTAATGCATCAGAAGGGGTAACGTTGAAGTAATCATCGTAACTGTTGGAAGAATTATATTTGGGATGATGTTTTTTTAAGACATGCGCGGGTACGATGGGAAANCGAAAGTCCATCTGGTATAAGGCGACAACTGGATAAGCCATGCCAAAATGCCAACTGACCGTATATTTGTCTACCTGTCTTAGTTCAGTCACTTGACCACCAAATGAGAAACTGCTCTTCGTCTGCCAACTTGGGATTTTGTCATCCACGATATGATCATAGGAAAATACAACATCTTCTGCTGTAAACTCATGGCCATCAGACCAACGTGCACCTTCAATCAGATACATAACCAGCGTATGACCATCGTCTGTCCATTCCCATGTGCGTGCCAGATTTGGGATGGGTTTAGGGTCTTTCATCATCCACATCAAACCAATTTTAATCAATGTCTCGCGAAATAGCTCAGTGCCTCCCCAACCNTGAATTTGACCGACGGCAAAATTCCAACCTTCAGTACCAGAGCCGTATACTCGACGCATTACGTCACCGTAAACACCTGTGCCATCCACCATAATATTTGTCTTCCAAATAAAAGGCTCTTTTGGTAACCTATCGCTAATTGGAGGTAAATTGCCCTCTTTTTCCAACTCTTTTAGNGCTGGNGATTGAGAATATGAGGGTAGGGATTGATAGACGACCATTTGNTCAAGGGTGAACTTACTTGCACGTTGCCTGTCTGTGTCCGCGAAGACTCTAGAGTTAACGAGAACAACCAAATTGAAGAAAAATAGGATTGGAATTATCTGCTGACGTAATTTCATAGGGGGGGCTTTGGTATTTGTTTTCTATCGAAGAATGAAAATACGATTTCATCCATTTTCATTATGATCCTGACATTATACCTCTTGCATAAATCAAGAGTCTAAGAGTAATTTTCAAGGTTGATGGACAGAAGAAACCAGATTCAAGCGCAAGGAAAACCGTCGGTGCCAATTACTCAATGGGGTAAAATACGGCAGTTCTTCAACTTGCCGATTACATGTTCTACTCCTATCCGACGGCTAGCCAAGGCTCATTGCTCTATTACCGCACGGACATCCCCATTCGCCCACCGTCAACGTGGAGGGTCGTTCCGGTTATGTAGGAAGCATCGCGGCTGACCAGGAAGGCAATCGCAGAGGCCACCTCTTCAGGCCCCGCACGGCGTTTCATAATGCACGAAGAGATTGGAGTCGTTTCCAGCTCTTTTTTGCGNGCTTCTGGGTCCGGATGTTGCCCATAGTGCATCTCCGTTACGATCCAGCCTGGCGCCACAGCATTAACCCGGATCCCATAGTCGACGAACTCATAGGCCATCGTCTTGGTGGTCGAAACAACGGCGGCCTTGATAGCGTCATAAATCCATTGTCCCGGACGGCCTAGAAAACCACCCTCCGATGAGAGATTGACAATGGCTCCACCTTCCTCCTTTATTGCAGGCAATAACACCTGTGTCATCAGAACCCAACTTCTCAAACCGATCTGCGTCTCTGGTTCCCAATTAGACAACCATTCGCCGCTCTCGATACGACCCGTTCTCAAAATCGCGGCGTTGTTGACCAAGATGTGAAGAGCCTGAAACCGCTTGTCGACATTTCGCCCTAGTGCTTCAATGGCCGTATCATCCATCAGATCGACCTGCATGAAAACAGCTTTGCCCCCTAGCTGTTCTATTTGGGATACGGCGTGGGTGCCCAGTTCTACATTCCGGTCGGCGATAATAACTTCCGCGCCTTCAGCGGCTAGGCGTAAAGCGGTCGCCCGACCGATACCAGAAGCCCCACCAGTGATCAGGGCTACCTTATCCTTGAAACGTTTCGTGCCGTGTGAAGTTGTGGTCATTATCTCAATTCCTCGTAATTTTTATCTGCTTGGATTCAAGTAGTAAGTACAACATTTGAGTTGGATCGNATTGNCATAAAATTCCCCGAGAGGAAATTCCATCGTCTAGCCTATTCCCTTTGTACATTTTACCATATCGACACCTTTTCCACTGATGAGCCCGTATCTTTATGGATACTCTCAGAACTTGACAACCCTCCGGCGTTATGTCATAATGGTGAACATCGTAGGGTTAATAGGCCAGTAACTGCTAATTGTCAATAACGATTTCCAGCCGGNAATACGGCTCTAAGGAGTGTGCAAGCGATGAGGTTTATAAGTATTCTTGTGTTTTTTTTATTGGTTGGTGTCTTTACTGCACAGGCTGCAATCAAGGATAAGGGACTAATCCTGTACTTCAGCTTTGATAAAGCCGATGGAGGGAAGGTTCCAGATGGGACAGCGGGGAAGCATCACGGNAAATTGCTGAAGGGGAAAATAAACAAGCAAAANAAAGTCTATGGTAGTGGGGCTTTGGAGCTGAAAGACCCACAGNCAGCTGTTGAGGTTGAGACCTTCAAACAGTTGGAATCCTATCAAGACAACTCCTATCTGTTTTGGCTATACTTTATTGAAGGTATCAATGGGAGTTGGAGCCAGATCATAGCCAAAAAAGCACCGGGGTCAGATCGGTCACCGGGAATCTGGATCTGTCCGGCAGCCCTAGGACTACATTGGCGCTTTAACCCCGGTAACCAAGGATCAAACTGTATTGGCCCAGACGGTGAAGGCAAAGCTTTTGACCTGAAGGAGTGGGTGCATGTGGCTGGCGTCAAGAAAAAGAACCAGTTAATCATGTACATGAATGGTAAAGAGAAAGGAAAATTTGCTTCCCCGGACAAGCATGCGCAAGGGGCAGAAAAGCTCTACATTGGCCGGACGGGTTATCGCTCGGCTACTTTTATCATCGATGACCTTTATGTCTATGACCGTGCCGTGAAAGAGGCCGAGGTAAAGAAGGTGATGGAAGGGAAACTACTTCCCGTGGATCCGAAGCAGAAATTAACCACTACCTGGGGGACTTTGAAACTCGATGCCCTCTAACTTACAACTAAACATTTGATTAAATTTAGGAGATGAAACAGATGCGTCAACTAACAATAGCTNTTTTGGCACTGGCCTTGCTAATNATGCCGGTACAGGCCTCTCTCGATAAAGGGTTATTGGTCTATTTCGATTTTGATAAAGCAGACGGAAAAACGCTGANAAATCGAGCCAATAAACATAATGGTACGATGAACGACAAGGTCAAACTCACGGCCAAGGGGAAGTATAAAGGTGGGTTGGATTGTACTGATCCCGATTCCAGCGTTACCGTTGAATCTTTTCCTGAGTTGGAAAAGTATAGCGACAACACCTATATGTTCTGGATTAACTTTACCAAAGGTACAAATTCAAAATGGAGCCAGATCGTAGCCAAAAAAGCACCGGGGTCAGATCGGTCACCGGGAATCTGGATCTGTCCCGACACCTTGAATTTGCACTGGCGGTATAATCCAGGAAACAGGGGAACTGACCGATGTGGCCCAACAGGGGAAGGTAGCAAATTTGCGTTGAATAAGTGGTATCACGCTGCAGGTGTCAACAAAGGTTCTGAACTCAGGCTTTATATCGACGGTAAAGAGGTCACGAAAGCAACCGGTATCCCATCACCATCCAAGCAGGGGAAAGAAAAGCTGTATATCGGCAAAACGGGTTATCGCTCAGCAACTTTTCTGTTGGACGATCTGGCGGTATATGATCGTGCACTAAGCGAAGCCGAGGTTAACGAAGCCAAGAATGGAAAGTTGTCCACCGCTGTTGATCCTCAAGCCAAACTAGCGGTTAAATGGGGCGACATTCGGCTGACTTCCGACTAAATTGACAGTTTAAGTACCACCGCCAATCAACTTTCTTTAGGGCAATACCGACTGGTATTTGCCCTTTTTTTTTGCGGTCTTGTATAATGGACGTGAGCGATATTAGCGGCTCAGTCCTCTGTAGAGGTAGTAGGTTGATGCGACTTGTTCTGTTGTTGCTATTTATTCTTAGATTGAACTCCGCCTGGGGAGTATGGGTTGATTTTCCTTCCAACAACGCGCCAGAGGCAAGAACACTTCATACGGCTGTCTGGACCGGTCAAGAGATGATCGTCTGGGGCGGTTGGGTTGGCAATCTGCCTTTTTTTAATAACGGTGGCGTTTACAATCCGGAAGCGGATCGCTGGGGGGCCATGTCGATGGAGGGTGTGCCAGAGGCTCGATCATTTCATACGGCTGTCTGGACCGGTCAAGAGATGATTGTCTGGGGCGGGTACGATGGTCGTAAGATCTTGAATAGCGGTGGTATCTACAATCCTCAAACAAACACCTGGCAACCGATCTCGACAGAGAATGCCCCCGCAGCCCGATCGTTCCATACGGCTGTCTGGACCGGTCAAGAGATGATCATCTGGGGCGGATTTGACGGTAGTAAGACACTCAACCGTGGTCGCATCTACAATCCCCAAACCGACACTTGGCGTGGAATGAATACTGAAAATTCATCTCAGTCAAGGGGGGCAAGCAGTGCCATTTGGACTGGTCAAGAGATGATTATTTGGGGCGGGCACTACACACCCGACCAGGCCTTGAATAGTGGCGGCATCTACAACCCGGTTACCGATCAGTGGAGACCTGTCTCCTTGACCCATGCGCCCGAACCTCGTTCTAACCATACTGTTGTCTGGACCGGTCAAGAGATGATCATCTGGGGCGGGGAGCAATCCGGCAGGCCACTCAGAAATGGTGGTAACTACAGATTATCGAAATGATTCTCCTTCGTCGTCACAAAACCTTATGTTGCTCAATCGGTGTTTTGATGTTCTGGTTTCATCTAGCTGGAGGAGAATCACTACAGACCAGATCTCATTTGGAAAATGGATATCGTTTGATTCAAACGGAGCAATATCAACAGGCAGTCGAGGCCTTTCGTCTAGCTCTGGAAATCTCACCTCAAAACGCATCAGCTTACTACGGGTTGGGAGAAACTTATCGGTATCAACAACAACTGCCATTGGCAGTCAAAACCTACCGACAAGCAATCGCTCAAGAAATCACGTCGGATCTAAGGGGACAGACATATTTGCGCTTAAGTCAAATCTACCAACAGCAGGGGAGGCTGATAGAAGCAACCCATGCTGTTCAGCTAGCAATAGCAGATCTACCCGCTTCAGCCACAGCACAGGTTACACTGGGTGAGATTTATACGCGGAGTCGGGAGTTTTCTGCCGCTATCCGCGCTTATCAGAGAGCAGCTCGGTTAACGCCCGAGGTGGCCGTAGCCCAAGCTGGGCTGGGTAAGATCTACCTATTGCAAAACCGACTCACCAAGGCAGTCGACTGCCTTCAAGAAGCGATACGGTCTGACCCGTTCACCGCTAGCCACTACTATAATCTGTCCCGTGCCTATCGCCTATCCGGTCAATTGGAACTAGCGCAATCGCAGATGAAGCGGTTTGCCGAAATTAAGGCCTATCAAGATCGCGTCTACGATTATCGGGAAAGCCTCCAACTAGCGCCTAACAATCCCTATATCTACGTCAAATTAGCTGAGGTACATCAGCAAGTGGGAAACCTTGAAGCCACAGCGGATGCTTATCAAATGGCGATCACTGTGGAGCCGCAGTTTGTAGATGGTTATTGCCGTCTGAGCCAAGTGCGGATTGAACAAAATCTTTATGATCGTGCCATTTCCCATCTGCAAACCGGGTTGCAGAAAAATCCAAATCAGGAAAAGTTACTTAAGGTCTTAGGTGATGTGACAATTTCGATCCAGGATTTTTCGACGGCCATTCAAGCCTATCAGAAACTGGTTGCTACTTCACCTAAACAGTGGCAGTATTGGCGGACCTTAGGCCTGCTGTATGTCAATACCCGTCAGTTCGACCTAGCGGTCGAAGCCTTTCAACAAGCCGTTCGGGTAGGAGTGGATTCAGCGCAAGCCCATAATGATTTAGCGCGACTCTATGCGGGCTTGAATCAATCCTTAGATCTGGCGGTCGAACTGGCTAATAAAGCGGTCTCGTTAAGTCGTGAGGCGCAGTATTTGGATACCCTAGCTTATATCTATTATCGGTGTGGCGACTATAGCAAGGCTATCCAGGCAGCACAGGCGGCAATCCAACTGGCCCCCGACAATTTGCGCTATCAAGAGCAACAGCAACAGATTCAAGCGGCCATCACCGATGCGAAATAGGCTGGCAGTTTTTACCGAACATCAAGGGTAATCTTCCCCTACCGGTGGGTTCTGGATCATGTTATCAGCCTGGCTTGGAACCGGTCAGAGAGAACATCTTAGAATTCACTATTCACGATTGATTCAGAGAATGTAGAAAACCCCGTATATCCAGCTATTTCTGAATTGAGCCTTTTCCTAAGTCCAAAGCTGTCGAACTAGGTGAATGCAAGCAGTGGCATACAGTCGTACCTAGTCCGCATGTTGAATGCGTAAAAATAACAAAAGAGAACCATATTTGGCCTCGATTATTGCAACTTGCCGTCGTTTCCTTGAGGACGTCAATCAATCTGAGGCGGACCAGCATAACCGATACTTTGCCAACCGGCCACATCACCACCTTTCAGGCGGTATGGATGGGGTACAACTCCCAAAGAACGGTCTTCGATTGGCAGAGAAATGCGTTGATGGTTAGCTTGAGCCGACTGTTTCAAGGCCACAGCGATCTCTAAAGCCTAACGATAATCGTGACCGCTACACGTGGCTTCAGATCCTGTGTCAATAGCTCGCATCAGCCGTTCAATAGCCGAGGCAAAAACGACTCCTTTCAGAACCTGTTTGAAGAAAATGGACAAGATTAGGGAGTATTTCCTGCTAGTAGTCAGTGGGATGAGGCTTTTTGATTAAGCTTGTCTAGCCTTAACGAAGATTTTCCATGGAACCAGAAAGGAATGATTCTCGCTTTCCTGGGAATGACATTTCGGTGGGCGATGGATTGTGCCTCGTTATTCCCGTATTGACGGGAATAACGAGGCACAATCCCTTAACCTGTTTGACACGTAACTGTACTAAGCCAACTTTCAGACTTTCCTAAACAGGTTCTCAGTTTTTTCAATTACGCGGATAAAACTTTGAGAAGTGCACGGTAGAATCGATGATCTCAACAAGTCAGACCGCGCCAAAATTAGTTGTCGTGAGCTACAGTGGGGATTTGATCTCCGCCCAGGTCATTGACAACTTATT
>PACG01000174.1 GCA_002699335.1 Candidatus Poribacteria bacterium | reverse complement strand
TATCATCAAGAACCAAATATCCTTCTCGCATGCTAACAGCCGTACCCAATTGAAAATGGGTTGCATAATCAATTATNTCTAATAGNGGTTGNTCGAATTCACCCTTCATGTTTTCTGGGATAACTAACAACCCAACACCAGCATCTGAAAAAAGCAGCGAGGTTATTAAATTGGCCTTGAAATCCTGATGTGTTTTGTCAAANATGGGATTAGCTANCCAGGAACATTGATCGAANGTNTAAACATAGNCAGCTCTCTGNCTTTNNTGGCANTATTCAACAGCTGATTTAAGCGAAAACAACCCACCAGCGCATCCATAATAGGAAATTTCTTCAGGTATTGCATCCAACTCAAGATTAGCATCCAAAGACAGCTGNCAAGCCAANTTTGGCAAAACATCAGTGTGCGAAGAAATATTGTACGAAACACTNACAAACCCAATTTTTTTCGGATCAATTTTTTCGGATAAATTNCCCAGAATTTGTTTCCCCCAATGTAAAGGATGGTATTCTTGAGTTGANAGCTTTTTCTTGGGTAGAGAATTAGCATCAAGCACCGAATACCGTTGTTTAAAACCGAGGGATTTGGCTACCCTTTTAGCATACAAGTTCAATTTTTCACCGGCCTCATTAGCAGGGTAGAGTGCATCTACTGCTATATCGGGATGGTATCCTCTGGGAAAGATACTTTTGATGCTAGCGATATATACTCGATTATTCATAGTGCGTAATCCGAACCGAAGTTGCTTGAGGAAAGAAAGTAGTCTCGTCAACAACCGGTAGTTTTGAACAGAGTTTATTAGCTTCCGTTCAAATCTTTAGACTAGCTGACCTAACACTCAGTGTTTGTTTAGAATATAAGCCTAATGCATGCAAGAGCTCAAACCTAAGATCCAGCTCTACATATAACTAGTATAGATAATTTAACGAAAAATGGCAAGATGGCACGTCAGCGAGCTGGTGATGTCACGATTTATAAAAATACTGGTTTTGGAAGCCAAGACTATGCACAAGAAATTCGCCCTGTTTTGCCCCAGCGTTGGGCTTTTTTGGAGCAAGCGCGGCATTTTGTCCATTCTTAACACAATGGACAAAATGCCGCGCTTTGGATGGTGTTAAGGACTTGGAGGTTTCCGAGCAATATATCCGAAAGCTTATGTAGGCTGGCTAGGGTTGGTCTTTTAGCATTAGTATTTTGTGGATGGTATAGTTGTGTCGTTACCAAGTGTGTTTTATGAGGAGATTGGGATTATGGAAAACGTATCGTTTTATGCTGGTTTACAATCTGCTATTCGTGAGATGGAAACACCGGAGATTGAAACGTGGGAGAATGCTTATAGTGACAAAGAGTACGTCGTTGAGATCTCTCATCCGGAGTTCACAGCAGTTTGTCCGGAAACAGGGTTACCTGATTTTGCAAGCATTAAGATTTCTTATGTGCCCGATGTTGTGTAGAACTGAAGTCTTTGAAGGAATACTTCTATTTCTATCGTGATGTTAGTGTATTTCATGAGCACGTCATAAACAAGATTCTAGAAGATTTTGTTGTTTCTTCGTAGGGGTAATTACTAATTAATACATCTTTATTTATGTATCCGATACTATTTATTCTAATCACTGCCACTCAGCGGTCTCTTTACCTTGGTATGTTGATCGTGCTAGAATATTCCCCTAAACTTTTAGCAGAACTGAAATGGTGAATCCAGTTGCGATCGTAGATTATGCCGAGTAGGATTTTGCATCTTGATGCTTCAAACGATTGCGTTTATCTGGTAAAGTACGTTTTCCTGGCAGAAATTAAGAATGTAAACTTTAGAAACTGCCAAATATACTGCAATTTAAGATGAAGCCGCGAAAATATTCAGAGAAATTCATGATTCTCGTGTGGTATTGAGAAACCTATAGAACATTTTAAGGTATCGCAGGCGTGTATAAACTACAGATAGAATTTTGGGGATAGTGACCTCAGTCATCTTGGTAGCCCAAAAACAATATACAGTTAACAAAAACATGGTTTTATAAAGGAGACAAAAATGCCACTTAAATTTAAGAAATTACTTATATCTGAAGAAGCTTATGAAACAGCTGCTGCATTTGACGTTGACGGCGACGGTATACTGGATATTGTATCTGGTGGGTGGTGGTACAAAGGACCAGATTTCGCAGAGCGCTACAAGGTCTGCGAAGTGAGAAGTGAAGGTGAATATTACGACGATTTTTCCACGATTCCTATGGATATAAATGGCAATGGTAAAATGGACTTTGTGACCGGCGGATGGTTTGGATGTAACCTCCGTTGGCACGAAAACCCTGATAACCTGAACAAAGAGTGGTCAGGACACATCATCGCTGAATGTGGCAATGTGGAAACCACCCGCGCGTGGGATGTTGACGGTGACGGTCAGCTTGAGATTGTTCCCAATACTCCACCTACACCTTTGGTGGTCTATAAACTAATACAAGATGAGAGAGGCAAAGGCACTGGTAAATTTACCGCCCATAAAATTTATGATGAGCGTCAAGGGCATGGGCTTGGCTTTGGNGATATAACGGGCAGTGGCCGTGGTGATTTTATCTTGCAAAACGGCTGGCTTGAAGCTCCAGAAGATACCTATGGCGGAAAATGGACTTTCCATCCNGATTTNGACCTTGGTAGTGCCAGTGTACCTATATTGGTGGTAGACGTGAACGGCGATGGTTTAAATGATCTAATTGTTGGACAAGCACACCCCTACGGGCTAGATTGGTGGGAGCAACGTGTGAGTGAAAGTGGTGAAAGAACTTGGATTAAGCATCCTATTGACCCTTACAATTCNCAGTATCATGATATTCAATGGGTGGATATTGACGGTGACGGCGAATGCGAACTGGTCACAGGCAAACGCTACAGGGCACATTGTGGTGGTGATCCGGGGGCGGATGATGATATAGGACTTTATTATTTCAAATGGAACGGAGAGTCCTTCGTTAAACAGGTGATTGACTATGGTCCAGCAGGTATTGCCTCTGGGTGTGGCATTTTCTTTCATGTTATTGATCTTAANGGAAATGGGATGCTTGATATCGTCGCTCCNGGTAAAGAAGGGCTTTTTGTTTTTGAAAATCTTGGACAGAGCTGAGTTGAGAGGAAAGTCGGAAGATCTCTCAACCACACTGAGAGAACCTACATATGATTGGCTTCAAGTGGCTAGAGGCTGACGGCAGNTTGAGCCTGTATTTTCAAAATGAATCCTAGGATAAATATCGCCCAAAACAGAACATATTCCTATGAAGCTGACAGGGTCGAGATCCTGATAAAACCCATTCTGGCTACATAAGAGCTGGTTTTTANCAAAACCACCTAAAAAAACATCAATAAGTATTTCGCTGATATCATGATGATCCGGTTCTTGAGGTTGATTTTCCTCCTTGTTGGAATATGGATCCTTATTCTGACCATTCCACACAGTAGTCCGTCAAACCTTACCAACATTNTCACATCTGGAGGTATAAATCATCAAGTTACTATAAATACCCCTATCCTCAATTGGTCTCTCATAGTTTCTGGGACACAGANGTTCTTTTGTATGCTACTTTTCTCCANCTGCNTGGTGTGTGTGTCTCCTTCGGGGCGGAGGAACTTTTTTGGAATTATCCGTTCACCAAAGAGATCTATCAGTATCCTACTGCCACTCGCCATGTTCATTTTTGCGTTGTATCCTACCAAAAATGGCTTACCCGTAGTCTTATACCTTACACTATCCACATTGGGGCTACTATCTATATTGTTTGGAACATACCCTGTTATTTCTTATCTACGTAGATGGTTACCGGAGAAACATTTTGGTATTGCTATTTGCGCCTTTCTTAATATTCGTTCTGCATACTTCGTCATACTAATATTTGCCATCACATTTACATTAACTAACCTCTGTTCTTACTTTATCTTTGAGCATGTGCCACATGTTCAGGACAACATCGATCAACTTTTCCATGCTAAGATTTTTCTCTCGGGACACCTGACCGTACCATCCCATGAGCACAAGGAATTTTTCGACTTTACGCACAATATTAACAATGGAAAATGGTATTCCGAATATCCTCCAGGGCACACACTCATGTTGATGCTGGGGTTGATCCTGAACGCGCCATGGATCATAAATCCATTTCTGGGGTCGGTTTCTATCGTGCTTTTTTATTTGATTGGCAAATCGCTTTTCGACGAAAAAACCGGCAGATTGGCTTCGCTATTGGGAGGATTTTCACCATTTGTTATCATCATGTCGTCGGGTTTTTTCTCTCATAATACATCATTGTTCTTTACTGCTCTGTTCGCTCTTTTTTTCTTTAGAACCATTAGAACAAGTAAGCTTAGTGATTCGTTGATCGCTGGTTTATCGCTGGGGATTTGCTTAAATTCTCGAATTTTGACTGCTATTGGTATGGGTCTTCCCTATGCTTTCTACGCAGTTTACCTGATGCTGACAAAGACAAGAGTCTACATACTTTGCTTTATGGTTATGCTTGTAGGTTTCCTTATGATGGTTGGTGTTCTAGCCAGTTTCAATTATCTTACCAACGGACATCCAATGCTTACTGGTTATGAGGTGCTGTGGGGTAGCGATCACAATCCAGGATTCGGGCACAGCGCATGGGGAGAACCTCATACTCCGAAGAGAGGTTTAATCCAAAACCTGAATAACCTCAATGCCCTGAATAAGTACCTCTTCGAATGGTGTATTCCAAGTACATTTTTCGTTATGCTGTTCTTTGCAGGTGGTCGACGCACCCAGTGGGATTACTTACTGATTGCTTCAGCGTTTTCCTTGTCATTTGTTTATTTCTTTTATTGGTATCAAGGTTGGTGTTTTGGTCCTAGGTTTATGTATGAATCAACTTGCCCATTGATTCTGCTGACCGCCAGAGGAATCATTCATACACCTGATATTATTAAAAAGAAGTTTCAATCCAAGTTATCCGAAGGCGATCTGCGCTACTTCTTATCGTTGATCATTGGCTTTTGTGTATGTGTTGCCCTTTGCGTCAATGTTCCTACGTTGATCAAATTGTATTCAGATGATTACTGGGGTGTTAATACCAAAGTTCAAAAAGCAGTTGAAAGAGAGAAGATTAGTAATGCGGTGGTCTTTGTCAATTCATACTACGGCTCTGTGTTAGCGTTAAACTCTCCACAACTGGACAACGAAGTTATATACGTTCGCGATCTGGGAGTCAAAAACAAACTGATGATGGATTGCTATCCCGGAAGAAAGTATTATCTTGCTTCAAATGGTAACATCCAGAGAATATTCAGTTTTTACTATGACGACACGAGTGAACTAGCAGTAACAAATGGCGATTTTGAGATGGGAACACTTGACGGTTGGCAGGCTGATGGCCATGCATGGGGAATAACTGGTCGAGATCGAGAGGGACGAATAGGGAATTTCCATGCTGAATCGCTAGTAGGAGGTGAGGAAGCGACTGGAATTATGAAATCAGACATGTTCACTGTTGCTGGGAGGGCGATTGGGATTTCTCTAAATGGGTGGGATCGTGATCCTCTCAGACCAAATCAGTGTCTCCTAAAAGATTTTCTGACCAACGAAATTCTAAGGACAGCATCACCGCCAAATCAGGATGTGTTTGTAACTAAGTTCTGGGATGTTTCTGACTTGGTTGGACGTAAAGTTTACCTTATAGTTGTTGATAATGATGATGATACATTGAAAAAAAGAGGGTTTTCTTGGATTGGCCTGAGTGCTATATATCAGCTCGAGTAGGACAACCAAAATCCGACCTTTATTTGTCAGGCCAACGTTATTTTAGTCAATCCAACACGCCAATTATTGACAACCTTTGAAGAAACGGCCATCGCACGATTAGCTCAGTGGAGAAAAAAATTGAGTTCTACTCAGAACACCATATCTAAGCCTGCTTCGAAACGCGAAATGCTGAAGTCTTGTTGTGCGGTTAACGCTTGGGAATGACAAGGAGCATCGTGTTTCCACTTTTTGTCTAATGGTAAATTTGAGTTACTTAGAAGAAAAGCTACACATTTCTTCATTGGTTCCAGTATTGTTTAATAAAAGCCAAGAAGTACTTCAAACTCGAAAATTATTCTGTTGACTAATTCAAGTTAGAACCTAAAATTCAATCTGAGAAAAATTGCAAGAGGTAAGTGACATGCTTAAAAATGTCATCGTTTGGGTATTAATGGGACTGTTTTTTATTGGATGCAGTGATGATGAAGAACCTTATGAAATAAAGTTTTCAATACAAGAAATAATTTGGGCGAAGGATGGATCTAGAATGATACTTTTGCCAGCCAACGATTTTGAGATGGGATATTCTAATTCTAATAATAAATCTGATATCTTAATGGAGCATTCTCTTCCCATTCATACGGTTGAACTCGAAGCTTTTTATATTGATGTGCATGAAGTCACAGTTGGGCAATTCAAAAGGTTTATTAATGATTTTAATTATATTCCATCTATAGTTGATAACCATTGGAAATCATTAGAAAAGTACTGGACAGAGGTTTCTGAAATATCACCAACGGATCTTCACCCGATAGTTTACGTTAGTTGGCATGACGCTATAGCTTATGCTCTATGGATAGGCAAGAGGCTTCCTACAGAGGCGGAATGGGAGTATGCAGCTCGTGGAAGTTTAACAAACAACCTTTATCCATGGGGTTCTGAGATCACTCACGATAATGCTAACTACTTGGGAATAGGAGGACGTGATCAATGGGATAAGGAAACTGCACCAGTTGGTAGTTTTGAACCGAACGGCTATGGTATTTGTGATGTCGCAGGCAATGTTTGGGAATGGTGCTTGGATGAATGGGAACAAGATTTCTACACGAGGAGCCCAATTTCAAACCCAGTGGCAGGTCATACTAACATTAATGAAGTAATGAACAATTATAAAGACATAAGCTCAAATCGTGTACTTCGCGGTGGGGCTTGGATTAGCCCTGAAGAGAATCTTCGTGTTGCCAATCGATACGTTGCTTATGATTCTCCTGAAAACATGAGTGGGTACGATGGGTTTCGTTGTGCTGCAGACATCGAGCAATAATTTTATCGTGACAAGATGATTTGTAAGTTTGAAATATACATATACTTGTCTTGAAATACAAGTATGTAAAGGCTGTGGATGGCGAACCATTTTTTCGACCGAATTGTAGTCGTCTGAGTCAAGGATTTGTGCTAAACTCCATTCAGACATTTTTTTGAGGGATAGGGAAGGGAGTCTCAAATATTTGACAATCTTTTTCCGTATATAGCTAATGAATAATTAGGGGGCTCACAGTTTATGGTAAATTCATTGTTTGATTTGGGGGGACGCATTGCACTTGTGTCTGGAGCAGCTAGCGGTATGGGTCGTGCCATGGCACTTGGTTTTGCAGAAGCTGGTGCAGATCTAGTGTTGGCAGATCTTAATACCGAAGGAATGGAAAATACCGCTGCACTTGTTGAGAAAATGGGAAGACGTGTTTTGCCGATTACCTGTGATGTTTCGCAACCTGATTTGATCCGAGAGATGTTTGGCCAATTAGATCGAGAATACGGCAGAATTGATATTCTTGGTAATGTGGCAGGTGAGGGTGTTTTGGCCCGAGCGGAAGAAGTAACCATAGAACAGGTACAAAAGATTTTGCAATCATTGGTCATCGGTCGTTTCTGTTGTTGCCAAGAAGCAGGCAAACGCATGTTGGCTGTTGGTAAAGGAAGTATTATAAACATTGGTTCATTGGCCAGTACCACCGCACTCGGTCGTGGGCACATTGCCTACAGTATGGGTATGGGAGCTGTGGTTCAGATGACTCGCGAGCTAAGCACGGAATGGAGTGGTCGAGGAGTCCGTGTCAATGCCATACTACCAGCACAGGTAGTTAATACAGGTTTAAAAGCTCGGATGGAAACTGATCCAAATTTGGAATCTACTTTTCTAAGTGGTATTCCAGCTGGTCGATTAGGTGTACCGGAAGACATCAAAGGTTTAGCTGTGTTCCTTGCCTCTGAAGCTTCAACTTGGATAACAGGTGCGCTAATTCCTATGGATGGTGGAAACTTGGCTATGAATGCCGGAGGTTCAGTTGGTCCGCCGCTAATACCTGGTGGTAACTAGTTAGCAGAGGAGNTACTGATAATTAGTCTTTGACCTNTCAAAGTGCTATTAGTGAGGCAATAGTTGGCAGACAGATTAAAGACATCGCCATTTTGGTTTAGTCAAGTCGGTGTACTGTTTTCTATATCTCATCTCCTACACCCTTTTTAAGCTTAGTGGGTTGCATGGAAGTGACTGTCAGCATGTTCAATCAGAATGAATTTGAACGGGTAAGTCAATTGCCAAATCATTGAACAAATAAAGAATTGGATATGATACCTTTTGTAGAGGTATTCTGGCACCTGCTACATCAGTACAATCTTGGTTTCGATAGAAACTTGAATTGCTGCGGCGAATGACTAGGCTTTCGTTCCAAGCTTCAGAATCTGCAGGAGGGNAAACTTAAATTATATTTATTATACCTGTGTGGGTATATACTGCAGGGTGTCCAAACAACGCTTAAGCAAGAAGAGAAATAAAGATGCTCGCAATTCGCAAATTGGAAAGACACATCGGCGCGGAAGTACAGGGAGTTGACATCACTATACCTATTGACACCGAAATATTTCAAAAACTTCGGGAGGCGCTTTATACCTACGCGGTGCTCGTTTTTCATAACCAAGATGTAACCGACCAGCAACACGTTGCTTTCAGTGAAGGCTTCGGTCCACTCGAAATGACCATGGTAAGTGATCCCATAGGTGATGGTGGACCAATTGGAATTATTTCCAATGTCGATGAATATGGGGAGCTTATTCCGGCCGAAGATCCTCGGGTTTTGTATACCAAAGGCAACTCGCTGTGGCATTCCGATGGTTCGTTCAAACGTAACCCTTTGCGAGGTTCTCTTTTGACAGCGAAGGTTATTCCGCCTGAAGGAGGAGAGACTGAGTTTGCCAGCCTTTGTGCAGCCTATGAAAGTCTGCCTGAAGAAAAGAAAGTTGAACTGGAAGGGCTAGTAGCTGAACATAGTTTGGCAAATTCGCGGGATCAGATCGCTCCTAACCTGATGAGCGAGGCTTTCCTAAAGGAAACATCTTCAGTCAATCAGGCATTGGTACGTACCATCTCCGAAACAGGAAAGAAGACATTGCTGGTCGGGTCCTACGCAACGCGTATCATCAACTGGCCAACCGAAAAGGGAAAAGCCCTGTTAAAGGAACTACTGGATTGGGTAACTCAGCCACAATTCGTTTACCGTCATAGCTGGCGTGTGAACGATCTTCTCGTGTATGATAACCGCTGCTGTTTGCATCGAGGATTATCGTGGGATCGTAGAAAGTACAAACGTATCCTACATCGTACAACATTGGCTGGAGAGGGACCTACACTGCAGTAGCATATCTGTAAACGTTTCATTGAACCATACCAGTAGTAGCCATAAAACTGTCCCGATAGGGCCCCGGATCAATGTGAGTATCTATGACTGTTGCTGTATCGGCAGTCATCGCTTGGTTTAAGGCAGTAGCGAAAGTCTCTGGCGTATCCACTATGACACCTTTCAGGCCAAGTCCTTGGGCTATGTGAGCGAAGTCTACCAATTCCAGTTGCAAGCCATAATTTGGAAACCGCTGGAATTTCTGCTGTGCTTGGATCGTTCCTAGTGCTCCGTCATTCATAATCACTAGAGGTGCTACTGCACCCGTTCTGGCAAACGTTTCCAGCTCTCCAAGTCGCATCAAGGTGCTTCCATCAGTACCAAACCCAACCATTGGATGATCTGGGCATGCTAGCTTAGCACCGAGCAAAGCCGGGATCGTCAATCCCATAGTACGTCCGACGGTAGAGGCGAAAAACGTATTGGGGACTGTTACCGGCCAGAGGTGCTCCAGCATTGACTGGAATACACCGGTTTCTGCAAAGATCAGTCCGTCTTCCGGTAGTTGTTCCCGTGTAATAGCAATAATATCATTGACTGCTAGTCTTGCTGCTTGAGGGCGTGCAAATCGGGGTTGGGCCATGTCACGTAGCTCTGCAATTCGGGATATGGGGAAGCCAAACTGATTCTTCAAATGGGACAGACGCTCAAGGCTGGTGGAAAGCTGACCATGGAGACGTAACTTGGGAGTATCGCTAAGCGCTGGAAACTCGGGCTGGGTGACCAATTCACAGACGGGAATATCGAAGTCCCATCTTGCTTCTTTCATACGACCGTCGGTGCCAACGACAAGTACTCCATCAGCCTCTGCTAGAAATGATCGGTACAGTGCATATGGTGGGGCTGTACCGATATACACGCAACCAAAACGACGGTTTGTTTCCGGAAACACTCCACGCCCGTCCATCGTGACTAGCACAGCAGCTTGTAGTGATTCTGCCAAAGAAATAAGTGTAGGTATACAACCTTCACTTCTAACATCGTCCCCCGCAATGATGANCGGTTTTTTAAATGATCCCACCAAATTACAGGCAGTACTTAGAGCCTCCGGATTNGGGNCTTGAGGAACAGGTTTTTGGGTTATCGTNAGATCCATACCTGCTTCGCAATTACCCANGTTACGTGGTAGTTCCAGAAGCACCGGTCCTAATCGTGGTCTGACCGCAAGACAGAAAGCATCGTGTAGAGCTTGTGCCGTATTTTCTTTTGTGATCCGCAGGCATGCCTTTGTTGTACTCTTAAACAAACTTGGGTGATCAGCTTGTTGTCCCCATGCACCGAAGTCATCAATTGCGGGACATTCACACACACATACAACAGGTTTGCGTTCGAACTGTACGTTCACAGCACCACTAACCATATTGCCTGCCCCTGGTCCTTGGATAGCAATTGCTAAACCAGCACATCCCTTGAAGTAACCATAGTATGCAGCAGCGATGACTCCACTGGATTCGTTGGAAGTGCTGACAAAATCGACACCTCGCTGGCGTCCTGCTTCCAATAAATGCAAGAGGACACCACTACTGGGCAACCCGAAAAAATGGTTAATCCCCTTAGCTTTAATGTACTCAATTACCAATTCTGGAACCGTTGGCATTAAATTATTACTCCATTTCCATCAACAATAGGATATTGTTACGGGCTGTCATAAAAGCTCTNTCCCAGGATAGTCTGTTCAGCTTTGAAGACATCGGGATTATGGACTATTTACCGTAGTAGTTGCTGCGTTGCCTGAAAACTGTAACTTTTAGCGTCCAGTTCATGATGCAGATGTCAAGTAAATTTGATATCTTTAAGTGATTACAGCTTTTATTGTCACGGATTTAGGAATCGTAAAAATCGCTACTGGTCCCTGAAATAGGAGAAATCCCAGATGGCGGCTTCAGCTTCGGTTTTGCTCATTACCCATTCGCGATCTACCCAATGTCGAACCAGAGGTCTTACCTGCTCTGGAAGCAAATCGTGCACTTCCCCCCTAAGGTAAGGCCAGTGTCCAGCAGGGGTGTGACCTGCATCAGATTGTATCTTGTGCTCAACAGAGCGTGGTCTTCGTGCGTGACAGTTGAGCCACCAAGGGGCATAGTTCACTCCCCAGAAGATCCTGGGTGCCGTGCTCCGGTTTGTTCCCCCTTTGTGCCATAGCCTTCCATCGAACATAAGCACGCTACCAGCCGGTGCTTCTACTTGGATCTCGGTTGGGCGCGCCTTTTTCAATGCGGGGTAACCATTGGGATTCTTACCTGCTTTGTGTGTGCCAGGTGAGACGATGGTTGCACCGTTTTGTCTAGTGAAATCAGTAAGTATCCAGAACGTCGTCAGGTTGATGACAACATTCGGTAGCGTACCTTCAATATAAGATGCACCTGACTGGCCCCATGGCCAGTCTACATGCAGGTTNCCTGGGGGAGNAGATTTAGCCCCGGGTGATGGGGGNCTCATATTTCCGCTAGTAGATATAATTCGAGAATTTGGGCCTAAGATGGACCTGACCACTTCCATGATTTTGTGATTCGCTAAATAGGGAGCTAAGCTTTGATTATGATTCAGAAAAGTGCTTCCGAAGATCTTTTCTGCACCTCCCAAAAGCGTGGCTTTCGTACTCGTATGCACCTCCTTAGCCTGCATGGGAGAAAGTACGGATTCCTCAATATAGAATCCCTCTACATCCAAAGCTAGAAGTTTTTCTTCGAGCGTCATCTGCTAGTTCCTCTGGTTCTCGATTTGCAGTGTAGTCGATTGTGANTTTGATTCTCCTGATATAACCTGCCCAAGGGAGGCTTATGCATCTGATATTGATTCTTGGCTAACAACATCTCAGGTCAGATGTGGGAAAAGCTGGTCATGGATTTCTATTGGCTGGCGTAGATGGGTCATTCGGTTCTCATCGGCGGTATCTATCATAGGTGGATAGTACATTCCTGCACCAGTTACATAGTTGTTGCTGCCTGGTGTATGAACANGCATATATTGCCAAACCTGTTCCTGTTTTTCCGGCGTTTTAGGGTTAATAGTACAGTTCATGGTAAACATACGCCTGCGATCCCCTCCCCCGAATGAAGCGTGGTACAAATCATGATTAAAGATCACTACATCCCCAGGATTGGTTTCAAGAGCCAGGTTGCCAGGAAACTCCGTAGATGGTATACCAAAAAGCTCAAGTGAATTACCGACGTCTATTTTTTCCTTACGAACAAAATGATCTGGTCGATGGGTGCCTGGAATAAATCGAAGTGCTCCTGTCTCCTGAGTCAGTGGATCTAGATAAAAAGCAATTTTGGCGGCTAGAAGATCTCCCCACCATCCGTCGGAATGCCAGCCGGTATCTCCAACGTAATAGTTACCATCGCCACCACAGTAATAAAAATCTTCACCCAGCACCCCTCCGATTAAGCCAAGTATTGAAGGATGATCAAGAATAGCGCTCATATCCGGATGATGCTCAATTGGACCTGGAAACATAATGCGAGTTGCTCTACCAGGATCCTTACCTCCACACCAATTTTGAATTGACCGTTCAAATCCTTCAATGATTTTCTCAGTTTCTTCTGGTGAAAATAGTTGACGAATCAGCAAGTAACCAAAAGTGTCGAAGAAGTTAAGTTGT
>PACG01000173.1 GCA_002699335.1 Candidatus Poribacteria bacterium | reverse complement strand
ATCGACGGTGGTGCGCGAGAGAACGCTGGGAGCAAGTCAATGGTGCCCGAGCGTGACACGAGTTTCCGTCCCGTCGCGAACGCTGGTGCCAAGCCGGCCAAGCCCTCAATGCCTAGATCGCTGCCGCCGATCAAGTTGCCACAAATTACACGGTTGCTACCGGTACTGGCGATGGATATCAGTCCGTGGGCTCCCCTCATGGCCGTGTCCGGTCAGGAGCATATCCGATTGCTTCACACCGATACCCGGGAAATTATCGGTCGACTTCCATTCCCTGAAGGTGTCCCTCATGCCATCCGCTTCAGCCGCGACGGCTCCGTCCTGATGGTGGCGGGCGGTCGTCCGGTGGAATTCGGCAAGGTGGTCTTGTTCGAGGTGAAGACCGGCAAACGACTCGCAGCAATCGGCGATGAACTCGATGCGATCCTCGCGGCCGATCTGGGTTCTGATCAGATCCTCGTCGCGCTCGGCGGCAGCGGGAAAGTGGTGAAGGTCTACTCCACCTCCGATGGCAAACTCCAATATAAGATCGAAAAGCATACCGATTGGATCACCGCCGTCGCCTTCAGTCCCGACGGGTCGATGCTTGCCACCGGTGACCGCGCCGGCGGCTTGCATCTCTGGGATGCCAGGAATGGCGGCATCCGCCTGAGTCTCCTGGAACACAAGTCCGCCATTCACGCACTCGATTGGCGATCAGACGGCAAGTTCCTCGCTTCCGCGGCCGAAGACGGCCGGGTCATCTGGTGGGATGCGAAAGATGGTTGGCCCACCATCAACAAGCCCAACGCCCATCCACCCCATCGCAAACCGGGCGTCTACGGCAAGCTCCGCAACGGCGTTCTATCGGCCAGGTTCGACAATCAGGGACGGCTCACCACCACCGGCCGCGACCGCATCATCCGCATCTGGAGCGAAAAAGGTGAACCGCTCAAGACCTACAACACCAGTGATACTCTCACTCTCACCGCCATGGTGGATCACACGGGCGCCAAGATCTTCTCCGGCGACATTCTCGGCCGGGTTCGCATTTGGAAATTGGACTGAGGTATGAGGAATCAGGTCGATTTCATCAAGTCATATCTGACCTGTCTGATGAGTTAACTGCTGACCAAACGGTAGAAACGAGCATCCAAGATGTAATTGCCTATATGGTGGATGAAGAAAAGAACAAGATAATAACATCACACTATCCGCAGTTAAAGTAACTTAGCCATGGAATTTTCATTCCTGACTTCTACTGAAAGTTTCAAATTCGTATCTGGAACATATCGTGTACGGGGTAATCAGGCGGGTATCAGCTACCTAGTTGGTGNCCTTTTTCTTCTCTGCACCAGTTTTCTCCTATCTGCTTCCCAGATTGACNCNAGNAGATCCAGGTTAATACCTGCGGNCCACCACTGATAAATCTACACTAATCGGCAAGTCCTTAAGTNTTTTTAACCGAGTANGTCAAGTGCCAATCATCACTGAAAATACCGTCCAGATATGTCGATGTCAAAGTACNTTCTATTTCGGGCTGTTTCGGTTTTATTGAGGCTTCTGATTCTGGAAACAAAATTAGTAACAAATAGTGCCAAAAAAGCAAACAAAAATGGGTATTGTTTGGGTGAGTATGATTTTAATTTGGCGGTCGAAATAGCCAACTATAATAACAAAGGAATTCCTCCGTGAAAGAACAAATGATATCTAGTCATCAAACTCGTTTATCTTCAAGCGAATTCATCCCTTTGTTGGCTATGATGATGGCTTTGTTAGCCCTTTCCCTCGATACGATGTTACCCGCTCTCTCAACGATTGCCCAAGAGCTAGGGGCTGTTAATGAAAATGATGCCCAATTGGTGATAGGAATCATGTTCGCCGGTGTTTCAATTGGGCAGTTATTCTATGGACCTTTGTCCGACATAATTGGTCGCAAACCTGCGTTTTATCTTGGTATTGCCATCTTCATCCTCGGCTGCACCATTTCCTATCAAGCAACCAGTTTTCAAGCCATGTTAGTTGGACGGGCCTTACAAGGTCTAGGTGTCTCATCGGCCCGAATCGTCTCACTAGCGATAATTCGTGATCAATACGTGGGGGAAGATATGGCTAAGATCATGTCAACGATAATGAGTGTTTTCATTATTGTACCCGTCCTGGCCCCTAGCCTAGGGCAATTGATGCTGAAATGGTATAGCTATCGGTCAATTTTCTTACTACTTCTCATCCATGCCATCATTGTTGTTTTCTGGTTAGGCCTGCGTCAACCCGAGACACTAACAGCAGAGAATCGAAAACGTTTTGATTTAGTCACCATCTTGAACGAAATTTGCTTAGTTTTAAGGGAAAAGTCAACTCTTCTCTTCACCCTAGCTCAGGGCTTTGTCTTCGGTAATTTCGTGGCCTTTCTGTCCTCTGCACCGCAGATCTTCGCCGACCTCTATCAAGAACAGGAGCGCTTTCCTCTTTTTTTTGCAGGGTTAGCAACATCTGTCGGCTTGGCTTCGATGCTCAACGCACAATTGGTCAAGAGATTAGGGATGTTGCGCTTAGCATCGGTTGGACTTTTGATAATGAGTAGTTTTTCATTGTTGTTTTTGGTTTTTATATTTTTTCACCAGGGACATCCTCCGCTATGGGTAACTATGTTTTTTTTGGGTTGTCTCTTCTTTCAAGTAGGTTTCTTGATGGGGAACTTAAACGCTATGGCAATGCAACCCATGGGAAAGCGAGCGGGAACAGCCGCAGCTGTAATAGGAACAGTATCTACATTCATTTCGGCGACTTGTGGTACCGTTGTTGGGCAAAATTACCAGAGGACAATAGTCCCACTGATCATCGGATTCTTCGTGCTTAGCACCTCCGCATTCATCGCTACACGTCTTGGGGCTGGTGGGCGTATACAGGAGACCTAATCCCATTGTTATTAATGAGATATATGATTTGTTAAAGTGGCCAAAAGGGCAAGCAATTAAGCCATTACCATTTTTCTTTTGAAGTTAAGATATGAAAATGACTTCTTAGACAATTAAAATTGCAATTAGCAGGAGTTATTAACCAATTCTTGGCGAAATGAATATATGGATAGATATAGATTGAATGAAACCCGGGCAAAAGATAACTCGTGTACGGGGTAATCCGGCGGGTATCAGCGGCCCTTAGTTGATACCCTTTTTCTCTCTTAACCAATCCTATCTAACGCTGCCCCCTATCGACCTGCTAATTCGCATTGCTTTATACAACAATGCAGGTTAGCTTCTCATGTCAGACGTCTTCATCTCTTATTCTCGCCGCGATATTGACTTTGTCCGTCCCCTGTTTGATTAGCTAACCGCCCGGGATTGTGAACCCTGGGCCGANCCTGGATATGGATTTGGATTATGTCCGAGAGATACACGACTGCTAACACGGGTTATTCAGTGGGATAAAAGTCCGCGCCGCAGAAGGATTCTCTGCGTGGGCCGGAACTGATCAATGCCGAAGGATGGTTATAACTTAGCGGTAACCGAGAACCCAAGGCTACCGATTGGCACACCACATCACCTTTAGTCGAATTACTGGCGTTTGACTTCAAAGGTTAATTGTCTCTTTAGCGTTGCAGCAGCCTTTGTTTTTTATTAGGATCACTAGTATTTGCTTTGTTACAACGCCAACAAGCCGTTGAACAGGAATTACTGGCCCAGCATCAACGAATGATGGCTGACAAAGCCAAGCTAATCACACAATCACAAGCTCTGACGGCTTTTGCCTTATCGGAAATGGATAAGGACCCAGAACTCAGCATACTTTTGGCCCAGGAACCTATTGGGTTAACTTACAGGGATAACTCCACGATTTTGCCCTTTTCCAATACTGCGCTTCGAGAAGATATCCAGAAATTTCGGCTCGGATTAACATTCACTGAACACGACCTTCCACTTGATTCAGTCAGGTATAACCCGGATGGACAAAGAATTGTAACTGTAGCCCATNGAACGATCAAGATTTGGATGGTAGAGACNGGGGAGGAGGNTACGGAGCATTTTTGCTAATGGGTTAGTTTGGTCTGCTAATTGGAGTNCNGATGNACAAAAAATTGTAGCCGCGGTTTGTAATGCACAGACCGGTCAGCAACTTATGACCGTCAATGGCCACGATAGCTGGGTAATGTCAGCCATTTGGAGTNCGGATGGACAAAGGATAATCACNGCTGNTGGGTAAACGTAGAGGAAACTTTCCCGGGATCCATTGGGAACTACAGATACTGCAACCCACCTTTTCTCGTCGNACAGAGTACAATTTCTTGNNACCAGACCTGAAGCCTTTCAANCNCTTTGCCATATGAGTAATCTAACAACATTAGTGCCTAAACTGCTACTTTACCCTAAACCAATTAGCATAACATGTGAGAAAAAATGTTCTGAACAATCCAATCAACAAAAGAGCAATTATCAGGACACCACGTATGTAGTAGGAAGGCTTAATATTTAGTATCCAACTAATTGATTTCATCATCTTCGTTACATTCCCGTCGACTGGAATTAAGATGCATCTATCTATTCTGAGTCATACAGCCAATTCATGTGCCATTATCGGCATTCCCTGCAGCCTTGATGTAATCGTTTGTCATCGCTGAAAAACCGGAGGCACCTACCGGTCAGGTTCTCCCTACAGATCGGTAGGGCTTACAGTTTCTGACTTTCAGTTCACGGCGCAGTCGCTGAACGAACTCTATATCATTGCGCAAATAGGAGATGAATATATCCGGCATATCAGTAGCCTTTTACACTCTAACGTTGCTAGAATTGATTTATCATTCTATCACAATTACCGTATTGACGTAAAGAGGCCGGTTCATTAACAAATAATTGGGGTTAATGAACTTTGCAAACACACGATGGTACTAGATAAGTTGGCTAATGACCACCCCGTCTACCTCAGGCTATAATACTTTCCTGCATGGGGGATAGAGCACTATGTTACGCTGTTTGAAATCCAGTTATTTTAACCGTAGTAGCCGACTTGATGCTATCGGGCCTTCCATCTGGTCAAGCATTTTGGTTGACATGCTAATCTTTGGTAACTATGCTATTAGAATTTGGATTCTAAGGAGTAAGTTTATGAAAGCACAGGGCGTAGCATATCGAAATTTAGGCCGAACCGGCCTTAAGGTGTCACAAATTTGCCTGGGCACTGCGTTTCGCGGTCAAGCAGATGAAAACACCTGTATTCGGGTCATTGATCGGGCCATTGATCTTGGTTGTAACTTCATCGATACAGCCCTTTATGGTGGAGGACAATCCGAAACCTTCGTGGGTAAAGCATTGAAAGATAAGCGAGATGACATTGTGCTTTGTACCAAGGTCTTCGGTTCCATTGGTAATAGCCCAAACCACGTTGGCTTGTCTCGTCTGAACCTATTGCGGGCGCTGGAAGATAGTTTAAGGCGACTTCAAACCGATTACGTCGACCTCTACCTGATGCATGCCTTTGATGCCAATACTCCTCTGGAAGAAACCCTGCGTGCCTTGGACGATATGGTTCGCCAGGGAAAAGTCCGCTATATCGGCTGTAGCCGCTTTCCAGCTTGGAAGGTGATGGAATCTCTCTGGATCTCCGATGTGCATAATTGGGAGAAACTCGTTTGTATTCAGAATCAGTACAACCTACTCAATCGGGGCGAAATCGAAGCCGAATTGATACCGTTATGTGAACAGTTTGGCCTGGGTATTATGACCTTTAGCCCATTGGCTATTGGCTTACTAACCGGTAAATTTCGTCGCGGACAGACCCCTCCACCAGGAACACCATGGAGCGAAGAAAAACTCGAAGGGCTAAGTCCTGGCAAATACAACTTTAAGGAAGCGATGACCGGGCGAGTAGATCGAATTATACAAACGTTGATTGAGATCAGTGCCAAACACGGCCAAACACCAGCCCAGATTGCCATAGCCTGGGTTTTGGCGCAGGACCAAATCTCATCTCCAATTCTGGGCGCCGATCTGCCGGAACATGTGGATGAGATCTTTGCCGGTCTAAATTGCCAGTTGGATAGTGAAGATCTAGCCAGCCTGGATCAAGTCTCACGAGTAGAACCGATACAAAGATACGCCTAATATTCAATAGATAGGCAAATAGCTGGAGGCAATTATCGCATCCACTTTTGCCGCTGGATGTAACGTTGGGTGGCAGCACCATTTTCTGATTGGTCTTGGAGTTCTAGTCTCGGGTTTTGTCACACCTAATCCGACCACTGGTCTTAACCTTAAATCGAATCCTTAGAATCGGATACTTAATTTTTTCTAGATACTAATGCAATCTAAAATGCCTGTCCAGATTGGTAGCGCGTTTGCTGACGGCAATATCGTGGTTGAGACTATCGATGGCCCTATTATTAATCTTCACCAAGACCTTCGAGACACAACATGTGATTGGTTCTACTGGTGTTTTCGAATCCGTAGCGCAGCTAGCGAAACATTGCGCTTTAACTTCATCCGGAGCTGTGCTATAGGCCTGCGTGGGCCGACAATCTCCGGTGATGACGGTCAGACCTGGAATTGGCTGGGGGAGACGCAGTGGATGGAAATGCCTTCTGTTACACCTTCCCGAATGACGTTTCGCGGGCCAGGCTCAGTTTTGCTATGCCCTATCAGCTTTCAGATTGGGTCGCTTCATGGCCAGTTTGGGNGACGACCNAGCAGTANGACACNGCAACCTGTGCATAACCCCAGAAGGACGGTCGGTTGAGTCTGTTTTCCTCGGNGACNATCAGGCCGAGCCAAAGCACCGGGNGGCCATTACCTGTCGTCACCACTGTTGCGAAATGATGACTAACTACACAATGGAGGGTTTGATTCGATGGGTCCTGTACACTACCGAGGTCAAGGCTGAATGGCTGCGCCAGCAAGTCGAGTTTTTTCTGGTTCCTTTTGTGGACAAGAATGGAGNTCAAGGCAAGGGGCGTCAGCCAAGGGACCTTGGTAGANACTATGAGGGGAACAGCCTTGTCCGCTTCCACCCAAACCATCCGTCGTCAACTTNCTGTCTCGGCTAACGGTCNACTGCGTATGGGATTGGATCTGCACTGTCNGTGGATCTCAGGCGAACACAACGAGGTTGTCTACCTAAGTGGGGGCTGAGGACTGCCGTAATGNTAACGAGCAACGGCGCTTCTCTACCATTCTGGAATCTGTTAACCAAGGACTTTTGCCTTTCTCTCGGCATGATTTCTTNCCCTTCGGTAGNTCCTGGAATACCCAGGGAAACTACTCACAAGGCAAAGGCTCCGCCCAGTGGATAACCGGCCTTCCCAACCTAACGCTAGGATCATTCATCGAAATTCCATACGCCAATGCAGGTGGAGTGGAAGTCAACCAGGTCTCGGCAAGAAGCTTTGGGGAAGACTGAGGCAGAGCTATAGCCGTCTACTTACAGGAGTTACCCCAGAACCAATGTCAATAAACGGCTCTATGCTCGCTGTCAGTTTGTCTGTATACACGAGTCAGATGGTCAAAGATGTAGGATTTCCTCTTGGTCATACTTTTACTGGAACACCAGTAATGGCTAAAGAACGTTCTTAACTTATATGCTGCAACCTGTCGATCAGCACCCAAACTCTTGGTCCAGTTCTTGGCCTAAGATAAAACGCATCCTGGGNAGCCCACACCCAACGCCTCGCTGNCGAACCCTGACTTGTAGACGCGATTATCNATACGATTAATAATCAAATTTGTTCCGTTAGAACTCTAGCTGAGACGTAACTAAATTCTTGGCATGTGTGACTCAAAGATCCCTGAACTTCCGTTTCCTGCGACTTATGCAAAGGCAGATTAACTAAAGTAGTGTCTTGTGGCTCAATTTAATATGAATTCGATTAATTCGCTAGCTGAAAAATTCTTTGGTCTTTTTTTTCAAAGGAAATGGGAGGGGGAATTTTGGCCCTATGTTCCTGACCTCGATATTGATGAGGCCTACCAAGTTCAAGGCTTAGTGGCAAAAATGAGACTTGAAAGAGGCGAACAGATAGCTGGTTTTAAAGTCGGTTGTACCAGTCAGGCGATCCGTTCTCAATTTGGTTTGCAAGAACCAATCAGTGGCAGGTTGTTTACACCTCACATTTACCAAGAAGGCGTTGATATAAATTGGAATCATTATGTGAATTGTGCCATTGAACCAGAAATGGTGTTCAGGATTGGTATCGACCTCAAAGGTGAGAATCTTTCAGATGATCAGCTTATTAATGCTATCGAATATGTCAGTCCCGGTATCGAAATTCATAACTTCAAGTTTTGGTATGCCCCCCCCTCTTCTCAAGAGCTAATTTGTTCCGGAGGCATTCACGCGGGCCTTGTAATTGGCCAGCAAAAGGTTTCTGCCCAAAATCTGTCTTTCCNCGATGAAGTTTTTCGGGTTTACCAAGATGATGTCTTGGTGACTGAAGCGCCAGCGTCAGAGATTATGGGTGGTCCGTTGCATTCCTTACGATGGCTGGTAAAATTTCTTACTCGAAGAGGCATAGATCTCAAAAAGGGTAGCCTTGTAATTCCCGGTTCTCCCGTTGAACTGGTAAATATAGCAACGGATACCCAACTGAAAGTCGTAATTGATAACNTGGGCAGTGTGGTTACCCAATTCTCTTCTGTTTCATCGAGCGATTAATGCAAATGTAGTGATAAGCTCTTATGGAGATCNAATTGATTGACAACATTTCTATTGATCTATATAATGTCGGTCACTTATTCAATGTTCCAATGTTCAATAATGTCTCTCTTCATCTTTGTGGTATTGATAGTGGCTTGATATTAANCTGACAAGGNTGAGGATCGTTTTATGCACAGTCAGGAANAGGTCAATTCTTCTCGTTGAGATGGTTTTATCGAGCCACCAAAAATGAAAACGAGAGACAGGTTGTTATTTATAGCGTTAGGCAGCGTGCTCGTGCTGTCGGCCAACCAGTTTCCGCTGGTGCTACCGAGTGGATCAGGTATAGAACGACTTCCTGACCGAGGCAGATGCCCTCCTGTACCACCTCCAGACGAGCGGCCTGCTTTTCAGCTTTAGCCTTCACTCCAGAACAGAAAGTAAGCATTTAAGAGCTGGCTCANCAGGGCTGGCTTGCGCGGCTCAGGATTCATTGACGTCCTCTCCTTTCAGCGTATCGAGGATATAGGATTTAGCCTGATCCATTGCTTTTGCAAACAGTAAGGGTGTAAAGATNGCTGCTGAGTGGTGGCAATCCAGGCCTTGNTACTCAGAACTGTTGTTGTAAGCCTACAGATTGAGATTAAGCATCATCTGATGGTGACGAGTAGTGGATGCTAACGGCCACGACGGAGTCATATAGCCAAATATAGTATAGTTTGAGAGACCGTTACAGGTAGATCTTAATATTAAATCTATCTAACTGTAAACACTCTCCTATTTTAGTTGAAGTTATTTCAAAAGTGGAAGCAAGATTAATCCGGTCGGCGGAAGTTTNGCACAGGTATGCAAACTTCAAAAATCANCGGGTGGACTACCGATGAAGTCNGACAAGCAAGTTGCCTCAGCAGATGGATATTTAGGCCACGCCATATACGGTGATCTCAGTGAAGGCGATAAAAATTGAATATGGTTTTTACCAGACCTTCAGGTAAATAGCCAAAGGATTTACCGTTTTATGTGTTTTGCAGGCTATCTAGTAGGAGAGGAAGGTAAGCATAAAGTCATACTTGACCAGATGGGGCCTCTCTGGAGTTTAACATCTTATAACATCATAGTGATCTAGACTAACACCGGAGATTTCTGGGGTCTTTTCAGAAATGAAGAAGAAAGAACCCTGCCCTCCAAAGCAAAAAATGGAATAGCCTTATTGACGGGTTCCTCACCATTATATCTGTATTAAATCAGTTACGGGCAGAGAACCAGTGTATCAGGCTCCATGCTGGCGTGTTGGTCCATGACAGTCATCCGGCCTCCTTCGTTGGAGCATCCCAGCACAAGCCNTCTTTTTCGCTGACCCACTCCTTACGCATTCGGTCCGCATCGCGATTGAGCCTAAAAACATTGCAAGATGCACGTTCCATCAGATAAGAAATGCTGGTGTGTATGCGTTCAGCGAAGAAGGTGACACGCCGGCATTTGTACCGGCTCCGATATTGATCGATGCAGACGTACCACGTATCGTCGAAACGGCAACCGATCGCATCGTCCGATTGCGACGGCGTACTCGATGATTCTGCGGTAGAGGCCTAGGGTGTGTAGAACAATAGGTTTGTGAGCCAAATACGAATGAATCCCAATCAAATCATCGCTCGATAACTATTGGCCTGTTTTTCATCTCCTGTGGCGATACATCGATTTTCTTTCCCTCTTCCGATCAGTCGTCCAACGACATCGCACTGACCATGTCAGACCTGGTCAAATCTGGCCGTCTCATCCGCATACTCTCCCGCTCGATTTTTTCGGTTGGCCATGAGTGGCTGGTTGTCACCTCTTCCAAGCTCTTTTCGGACGGCCTGGCTCTCATCGGCTTGGCCGCCAATAGCGACCAAATCCAGCCAAGTCTCCACCTGGGGTGATGGGGACCGTGATGGGCTAACCGGCCCCTTTACCCANCAGATCGATTTTGCGCCTAAAGCCGTCGCCAGATTTCCCCAGTCCTGCTCTTTGAGGGCTTTCTTTACTACTGAACCAAATGCCGGTTACGTTTGTGGCCCCGGTGACTTTAGGCGCTTGAACCAGGCGGCCGTCGAGAANAGCGAAAGTAAAATAGATCTGAACCATGTGGCGGGCTTGGGCTTGCAAAGCCTCCAGCAACTGTTGCCACAAGCCCTTCTTTTTCCGACGACAAAATCGATCGTCGGCGATCTGGCAGGGAGCACCGGTGGCTAAGATGCAGAAGATGCCATGGGCAACTGGCGGTGGCGGCGAATAGGGATGACCTAGTTTGTTTGGCCGTTGGGGAGATAACAACGGTTCTATCAGGGCCAACTCTTCATCAGTCAAGTCGTAACGGGTCATCCCNAGTCCTTGCTTGGGATAGATTGTTTGAAGGAGAGTATACCTCCAGCCTTCAACACGATTTCAAGCAATTATCGTACACTGCCTAGCCGAGGAGGCCCCGTTGCTTTCGGCTGCGTCATATCACCACAACCTGGGTCGCACCGGCCAGCGGAGAAAGGGACGAAAAAAGTGCGCCACGATTTGACTATGCACACAAAGGCGTTTTATAATTCCTACACGTAGCTGCCGGACTAACGGCGGCTTTCTGGGACTGTCGAGTGAGGTTATACAACTAATGTTTAAGAACGGAACCACTTTTAGGATCGGTCACTTGATAGGATTCGACGTCTCAATCGTCGGTTTTTTCCCATGCGACAATGGTGTGGAAGCTTTTCTTAGCCGACATAAATTTCTCCTCGGTGAAATGAGATAGATGTACCTCGAACCTTGCGCCGACAATCCGTCTTATAACCGGGGAGTACTCCACATATTATGNAGGGAGATTCGATATGGCCAAAACTTTGAAAGAAAAATACTTGGCTGGGGAAAAAATCACCCAATCAAGAATTTCCATGGATTCAACCAGAGAGCANNTCCATGAAACCATTGCAGATACTGGTTGCGAGATAATCTATATCGACTGCCAGCATGGTCCTCATACTGAGTGGGATATTTCCCGTATCAGTAAAGCTGCTGAAGAAAAAGGTGTGCCTGTTCTGTTGCGGATTAAACATACTCGACATGCTTACCGCCCGGGGAATTACTGTGATCTTGGCGTACTCGCAATCAAGGTTCCCGAGGTCGAGACAGAAGATNTTGTTGACGAAGCGATTAATTCATTCTACTTCCCGCCAATCGGCAGAAGAAGCTGGGGGGATGGGTAGGATATCGCATCGAGGAGAGAAAAGCCCGCCTGGAATATGCCAGATGGTGGAACGAGAACGGAATCCTTGGATTCAAGGTCGAGTCCCTCAAGTCAGTCTTGAACATACGCACACTGGTTAAACCANGCATCACTTACATCGATTTNGGGCCAGCTGATCTGATGTTTGANATAGAATCGCAAGATCATCCCCATCTCAAATCGGTTAGCGATTGCCGCGAGTTNATTTCGAAAGAGTTGGAAGGCGTTAACGTCCGATTTNGTTAAGGATATGCGATTTAATAACCTTTGCCAGGTTAAANATCCAANTTATTTGNGNGCAATTCCTAAANAACGAGAGGNNTTCTCAAGATGAAGNANACCNATGNNCCATTCANATTCTGAANTGTTACGGNNNCGGGCTTGGGAAGTCAAAGAAAGCCCAAATNATTTANGATACNAAGGTNGTTNCCGGCTGGGGAGAAATTCCTGNAGANTGGACGCNCNGNCAGGTCGCCGGNGTNNCGGCNGNCTCGGAAAACCGCGTTTATNTCTTTCACCGGGGTCNTGATGNACCACCNNTGCTTTGCTTCGATACCGANGGGAAATTGCTGTTTTCCTGGGATCACATCTCNTTTGGTCGTCCNCACATNGTGACTGTTGATGTTGATNATAACGTNTGGCTGACCGATGACGGATCANATATTATCTACAAACTNTCACCACAGGGAGANGTCCTGTTNACGCTCGGAACAAAAGATNTCTCCGNGGAAGATNGCACACATTTCAATNAGCCAACGGANATCGCTTTCAACGTACAGCACGAGATGTATGTGTCAGATGGCTNNGGNAACAAGCGNATCGCAAAATTCGANNCCGAGGGTAATTTTCTTNTCCAATGNGGNTCGGGCNGAGAAGGTCCGANCGAGTTTGCCCTTCCACACGCNATTAATGTCGATGATGANGGNCGCGTCTACGTCGCCGACCGGGAGAACTGGCNNATTCAGGTTTTCGCACCAGATGGAANATTCGTCACACAATGGCAGCACATCGGTNGCNCCTCTGATCTGGTGTACACNGACGGGTTCTTCTTCATCTGCGACNATCCAAACGGNCGGGTNACNAAAGTNGATGTNNCGGGTAAAGTCATCGGATTCTTCGGTGAACNNGGAAAAGGCATTGGTCAGTTGAGTTCATCACACGATATTACCTATTGCCCGAACGGTGACATCATTGTTGGTCAACTCGATGGGAGATTTCAGAAGTTCGCCCGACAATAACACATGAATTAATACGAAAGGACATGCTATCAAAATGAGCTTCGTTTGAGGATTCCTGCCGTTGAGTGCGATTGACTCCCTACGCGCATTTCTGCTAATGCACAGGGATTCACGGCCGGTAAAGACGAAGGAATTATTGGGACGTGAAAAACCGTTAAAACAGATGGCTCGCCTATCAAACGTCATGAATGTGNGTTTATAGAACAGATGGAAAGTTCTATCTCATTGGTGGGAAAGGCGATAAGCCCACTAACGTCTGCGACCCAACGACCAACAAACGGTCTCAGGTATCAAACCCACCGCTGGAAATCCATCACCCTCAACCTGTCGTTTTCGATGATAAAATCTACCTTGTTGGTACAATGACCGGCAAATTCCTGGACGAAATGCTGTGGCCCAATATTCTGATATGCGACCCGCAAACTGATACTTAGGATCAAGGTGCGGAGGTTCCAGCGGATGGCGCCGTGGTTCTAATAAGCAACTCTAGCCACCACAAACCTGGCAGACCATTCCTTCATTCTTATCACCTGACCAGCTCTTAGACTTCTGATGTTAGTACCTGATTCCAGCTGAGAATACAGGCGTAGCAAACAGCCTTAGCCCCTTGTTGGTGCTGCTGATCCAGTATTCTCCTCCTGTGCCTACTTCTGTTTTACTCGCCTTTGACTTGCCAGGCTTACCTGTTTTAGCTACAGGCAGCTTCCATTGAGATAGATTCACCTTGGACTCTAACTACTTCTGTACTTTCTGTGGTAACAGATTCAGAAAGTCTAGCTGTGTCACCTTCTCCAGCTTGTCAATGCTGACAGCGAAACTCGGCAAGGGCTTCTGTGGTTTTCGGTTAGGTGTCATGAAAGCCGGTGCCTTGATTTCAGGCTGATGATAATCAACAATAATCTTGTAGTCCCACTGAGGTACAGTCACTTTATTAGGGCCAATGGTCTTATAATTGGGTCGAATGATAGGACCAGTGATAATGTAAAGTTCTTGCTCCTTCAGTGCCCATGTACGGATCTGTTCCTCTAATATGCGCCACATTCCCCTATTAAGTGCTGGTACTTGAGGGCTCATATTGGTCAGGAAGAAGCTCTCTGACATAGTGTCCTTTGACCAAGCCATGTCACCAGCTGGGGCCTGATGACCACGATCATAGCCTGATCCTTTGAATCAGCCAAGATGGCGGAACCCGTCTTGATGATCGGATCCAGGTGAAAATTGTCTTTGCGTTTAGCCACCTTATTCTGCACTTCAGTTTTGGTTAGCTTATAGCTAACCCACAAAGGCTGCTCATGCTTGTCGGAATAGAGGAAGGCGTATCCTGTTCGGTCAACCAGCTGCCCCTGACGGGAAGGAGTGCCAAGATCGAGATTGTCATTAACCCCCGAACAGGAGAAGGGAATCAGTAGTAGCGAGAGGATGAATATAGAGAGGTGTCGACTTTTCATGTGGGTTCTTATTTTATAGTCACTGATTGTAGCAAATAGGAATTGTGTCTCCAAATCAAATCTGATAAAGGCCAAAGTGCTGGCCCGTACTTTATCTCACCGCACTAACCTGCTACAATATCCAGTAACTCACTGGAGTAGTCCAGGCCTAGGCTTTTATCCACTCGTCTGCTGATAATGCTGATCGCCTTTATCCTGGTCGATTCCCTGACATTTTTTCGAGCTATCTCAGTACCTCAATTATACTTCCAATAACCCCCTCAACACTCAATAGGAGACACAGTTGAAGATCCAACAAATCGAAACTTATTCAAAAACCAATTTAAGCCTGGTACGTGTTACCACTGATGATGGTTCTACCGGGTGGGGGCAAATCGCTCCATTCAACGCCGATATCAGTGCCGTAGTGTTGCATCGGCAGATTTCTGCTCAGGCCTTAGGTCAAAATGCTTTTGAGATTTCATCCCTGGTCGATCGTATTCTAGAAGCGACTTACAAGTTTCCTGGCAGTTATATCTGTCGTGCCCTAACAGGACTCGAGACGGCATTATGGGATCTGCGCGGGAAAATAGAAGACCAAAGCGTCTGTGAATTAATCGGCGGCACCCCAAGCTCATTTCCGGTTTATGGCTCTAGTATGCGGCGGGATATACAGCCAAAGGATGAGGCTGAACGGCTGATGCGGCTTCGAGACCAATACGGTTACCAAGCCTTTAAAATCAGGGTGGGAAGCGTATGCGGACACGATCAGGACCAATGGGAAGGAAGAACTGAAACGCTGGTACCGACGGTACGCCAGGCGGTTGGCGAGAATATTGCCCTGCTGGTTGACGGTAATAGTTGCTATACACCTCGCAAAGCAATCCAAGTAGGTCAGATGTTGGAGGACAATCAGGTCTGCCATTTTGAGGAACCTTGCCCTTATTGGGAGTTGGAGTGGACAGCGGAAGTAACTGCCGCTCTAAATCTGGATGTAGCTGGTGGTGAGCAAGACTGCTGGCTACCCGTCTGGCGGCGCATGATCGACATCGAGGCGGTGGACGTGGTCCAACCTGATATTTGCTATATCGGTGGCCT
>PACG01000172.1 GCA_002699335.1 Candidatus Poribacteria bacterium | reverse complement strand
TCAAACTATAGTCTGGGATAGGGAAAAAGAAGAATTGGTTAATATGAAACGAGAAATCTTTCTTCAATGGGCGAAGGAAAACGACGAAACAGGAATATGGTCAGGTGATTTACTGGAATTGACCGATGATCTGATTGAAGAAATCTGTCGGGAGCCAGTCAGNACATATGACGGTTGTCTGGTAACCTATCAGAAAGAAGATCTTCTAGAAGCTCGGGAAGATGGACTCCAGTGGAATCCAATTAGAAACACCTTAATGTTGAGTGGTCCGTGACGGGTAACAGACAAGNAATAATACTTTCCCACCACCNATAGTTGTCCAAANTGTGGATCCATCGGTGGAATATTAGATCCTAATGAATAAAACTAAAAAGGTTTGTAGTTATTGATTAATCATGATTACTCGATATCGTAAAATAACCCAAGTCTTATTTCATGAAGGTTTTTCCAATCAGAATGGAAAGATGTTCAACCCAAAGTCAATTATGAACCTGGTGAAGCAATGAAGATTTTTGATTTTTTGTTCGGATCTGTATTTGGCAGTATTGTTCTTCTTTGTTTGTTTGTTTGTGGTAATGTTGATCTTGTATATTTGAGGGATGAATTCTCACTATCTGANAGATGAAGAAAAAGCAGAACAATGGATCAAAAAAGGTGGGAAGAGGTTTTTAATATTCATTGTTNTTGGGATTGNTCTTGGAGGTTTTTTCGGATTAATTGCCTGAGAATGTCATTGGAATAATATTGAACATGAGCACGAATCAATTCAACAACTTACAGACGAAACNCAGGAAAAATAAGAGTTATATTGATGTGNCAGACCTTAATCCTCTACCCTCTTCTCTTCCAAAGATTGAAGATNCANTTACAAAATACTGATACTTATCAATCCTAGTATCAGAAACAGACATTAGTTATTTATCCACCTTCTATGTCAAAAGTCACCCATCCATTAGAAATGACTTGGACGACTATTCCTGCCGGAACATNCGTTATGGGTTCCAGTCAGAAACAGATCCGTCTGANCAAACAACTTGACCCAGACTATTCCGATGAATGGTTAGATCGAGAACAACCCCAACATGAAGTCTATCTATCCCAGTTTGAAATCGGTGTTTATCCCGTCACTAATCGTCAATTTCGAGAATTTGTTAATTCCACTGGATATCAAACCGAACGAGAACTGGATGGACTGGGTAAATCAGTTTGGCACCAATTTCCTTTCGGAGGACAGAGAAATTTCTCCTCTATGGAGGAGATGTGGGACCATCCAGTGGTCTATGTTACCGTTTCAGATGTGTTAACCTACTGTCAATGGTTTAGTCAACAGACCGGAGACAAAGTTAACTTACCAACTGAAGCCCAATGGGAAAAGTCCAGTCGAGGAGAAGATGACCGGATGTGGTCGTGGGGTAACCAGTTTGAGGAAAGTAATTGTAATATTACGGGTAGGGGAACAACTGTAGTCGGTAGTTATCCACAGGGAGTATCACCTNACGGGGTGATGGATTGTACCGGTAATGTTTGGGAGTGGTGTCGTGACTGGTTTAGTCCCGACTATTATCATCACTCACCAAATCGTGATCCATCGGGACCAGAGAGTGGAGAGTATTACGTGGTTCGAGGAGGTTCATGGTATCGAGGAAGAAGGAGTATGGTNAGTGTCAGAACATCGGCACGTTTCCGTCACTTCGTGGCCTGTTATACCTTNGGTTTCCGTCTAGTGCGTGAAAGTAGCTAAGTACTTGGTTGAGTTTTGTGGAGGGGATTGATGGAGATCAACAAAAAAACATCAGTCATTTCCCCCTTCTGTGGAGTTTGTGGTTCATCTTTAGATTATCAGTTGAGTGGATTCCATGAATTACTNGGAATTGATATTGACTCCATCCCCTGTCAAACCTTCCAACAGAACTTTTCTTTAACTCCCGTCTGGAATCGTGATCTAACCACTGTCGAAATAGAAGAAGTCCAAGAATATCTTGAATTAGAAACAGATCAACTGGATGTACTTGATAATTCTCCTCCTTCTCAAGGATTTTCTATCTGTGGTACCAGGANTGTCCAAGACCAGAGAAACGACTTAATTTCTGGAAACAGTCCNATTTATTGTAGGTCTTAGACCCAAAGTATTCTTAATAGAAAATGTACCCGGATTGATGAAGGGTAAGATAAGAGGGAAGTTCAACCAGATTCTATTCCAGTTGAAATCTACTGACTATAAGGTCAAATGGAAATCAACNAATACTATTTACTACAATATTCCACAATCCCGACAAAGATTGATTTTTCTGGGTGTCAGGGAAGATTTGCCAACGGCACCAACATTTCCACAGTCAAATCTAAAAGTCCAGAGATTGAAAGATNTCCTACCCTATGTGGATTCTCATTCAAGAGGTCAGTTTGATAAGCTGATCAAACATCCAGAATCCTTACCCTACACTATCACCAAGAGTCCATCTATGTTTTTTGTTCAAAATGTCATCCNGAGGAAACCGACAATTGAAGCATTGACGATTCTATCTTCATTCCCAACAGATTTTACATTTACAGGTTCTTATACACAGATCTGGAATCAGATAGGAAACTGCGNGCCACCATTGACNATGAAGGAAATGAGTGAAACAATCAGGGAAGATATTTTAATTAATAATGTCTGAAGGTTAAAGTAGTGAGTGATATTTTTGTTAGAGCTGTTAAGTTGTACTTAGAAGAGTCTGATATATCAGTATCTGAACCAGGTAAAGANTAAGTGAACAGGTGAGAAATTACAGGGTAATAGTTGGTAGTAAAGACCGATACAATGTCGGTGCTGAATATGTTCAGTGTAAGGTTAGTAAGGAATTTCTTGAGTATTGGAAAGATAAACCTAATTCTGAATTAGNGACCCATGTTTTCAATATGGGAAATGGAGAGGGAGATCCAGATTCACCGTTGATAAGCCCAGATTCGGAAGTTGATGGTCATTGGTGGGATACGGATGATTTAGAACATTGTTGGGGGCCATTCTATGATAATGTAGCCTTTGTTTGTGAATTAGATGATGAAGGAAATGAGATAGAAGATTCAGNAATACAGGCTGTTCCGTATATCCTGTATAAAAGGAATGCTATATTTGAAATTGTAGGGCCAAATGTAGAACTTGAATATTGGGTTGAGGATAAGATTGATAAGTTTATTCCTACAATGGCAGTTTGGCAGGTTGAAAAAGGTGGTTTTCCTTATTATGATGTTGAGACCGATAATGGTGGTTTTAACCCATACAAACTAGCCGTGTCTGTACTGGATACTTATCATGGTTCATTTGTCTTGGACTGTTACTATAATGGAGACAGATTAGACTATGATGGTGATGGTGGGACCACAGGAAAATACACTGATGTTGAGATTGGATGGACATGGTATAATTTCTATAAAAGACGCGATGAATATAGTGAGGAATCACAACAACTGATTAGACAGGATTGGAAGTTATTGGAACGACAGGTTGGAGAACATCAGGAAAATGATTTAATTCCAGTCTTTATTGATGGCGAGTCTGATGCTGAGGAATTGATACGGAAGATGAATACTTACTATACTGATCTTAGTAATTAAGATTCTAAGATTGGTCGTCATTTGGATGTAATTGACAAAGATAATATTTCAAAATCTAACGTATTGGAATAACTCAGGTATAGTTATGAGTAAAGTATTTTGACTGGTAACTTTGAACCAATGGACCGAAGTTAGGTTGTTATCAAAAACCTGTAGATGAGGTGATTTATAGGTGAGAAACGAAAATTCAGAATAGATTTTGGTGAAAGTTAGTTTTTAGATTAGTGATTTACACTAAAGTCAATTACAATCGACATTACTCCGTATATTTTCACTTCATCAATTATATTTTCATGTAACCGCCAAGTCTGCGTAAAAGGGCACCAAAGACGCGGTGACCGACGATTCAACTTTCCTCTTGGAATGGGAATTAACGACAGAGCTAAAAGGGAAACTTAGACCAAGCGCAAAAACTTTCAGATAGTCCACCGATCCGATCGGCTACGATTATGCTCTAGGCGAGGCTTTGTCTCTGCCTAATCAGCTACAAAGACGGCTTTTAACCTTTTCATAACGGGTTTTTAAAAGTTGCCGGCGTGGCTCCCCAACCGATCGTGGATATCGCCCGACAAGCCATTAACCAATCTATTTTCACCAGTTTTTCAACGTCGATGCTACTGCCATTGTTGTGTTACGGCTGTGGCCAAGTCCGCGACTGCGCTATTGTGTTAAATCTTGGACACATGAATAAATATGATATATTATGATTTGGCAGGGCGTTCAAGATGGCTCATAATTTGTCATAGAAACACAGTTAACCCCGATGAACACCGGCGAGTCTGACTTTGGTAATGTGACAAAGTCAAGATTATTATCAGTAGTTCGCAAACTGTCATTTTGAGTGTAGCGAAAAATCCTCTTCAGTCAGCAGATGCCAAAACTGGACAGGAGCAACTGCACCAAAGCCTGCGTCGGCTGAAGACGGATGTGATTGATGCCTGGCGGTTCCACGAAATTAATTACGATAATGATGCCGAATTGATATTCCGTACTGGGGGGCTATCGAAGCCGCTCTGGCCGCCCGTGAGACAGGTAAAGTTTGCTACATCGGTTTTACGGAGCATAAAAGCCCACACATTCTGCAAACAATGTTGGATCAGGATTTTGACTGGGATACTTGCCAACTACCAGTTAACATAGCGGATGCCCACTATCGTAGTTTTCAGCAGCAAATCCTACCAGAGGTGAGCCGTCGAAATATCGGCGTGATTGGGATGAAGAGTTTGGGCGGTGGCGGACAGTTGGTCAGAGTTGAGTGCCTCTCAGTGTCGTCGGTACGCTTTGACATTACCGATCAGCACGTTATCTTGTGGCATTGATTCAATGGCAGGCTTGCAACAAATTGGTCGCAGTTTCCAGCCCATGTCGACAGCTGAGATGCGGCAATTAGAAAGTGCCGCCTACCAAGAGTCAGGTGATGGCCGACATGAGTGGTTCAAAAGTACCCAATACTATGATTCACAGTACCATAGGGCCCAACATGGATTCCCTCAATTTAACTAAACCCAAATACCAATGGCCCCAATCTTATAACCAATGGGAAATCGTTCAGGTCATTCGATTGACACGTCTACTGTGCCATAAACCGGTTTCTTAGGTTGTATTCCGTCGCCTATCGTTCAACTGCAAGTGTGGCGGTCTTATTTTCGACTTGGTTCGATATCTATGCCTGCAAATGATAAATGTTGGTCTCGAGCCCCTAGGGGTGACTGACAAGATATTCCTCCCATTGTTGATCAGTAATGTATGGCGTACCGTATAATGGAGACAAAC
Organism: Candidatus Poribacteria bacterium; assembly: GCA_002699335.1. Next base: position 7,262 of record PACG01000172.1, on the reverse strand, counting down.
CTGGAAATGATCGAAGACTGAGGTTAAATGGAGGGTTAGGGTAATGCCCATTTTCAGCGCAGAAGATCGAGATTTTTGGCAACGAAACGGTTATATTGTAGTCCATAATGCTGTACCGTCAGATAACATTGAGTCGGCTAAAGGGGCTATTTGGGACTTTTTGGGCATGGAACTTGATGTCAGTCAGAGCTGGTATCCTGATCCGCCCAAGAGGGGTATCATGGTGGAAATTTATCAGCACCAAGCATTGTGGAATAACCGTCAATCCCCTCGCGTCTATCAAGCTTTTGCAGAAATCTTGGCTACTGAACAGTTGTGGGTAAGCATCGACCGTGCAAGCATGAGCCCACCGCAACGAACGAACTCAGCAGATAATGGGAACAGGCAAGCAGTCCACTCTACCGAACTACCCATTCCACTACACTGGGATTATGCCTTACAACTCCATGGAGATGGGACTCCTACAGTCATTGAAGGCAACATCGAATCGGCCATTCCGTTTTGGGTTCAGGGAGTTCTATATCTAACAGATACTACAGTGGATGATGGGGCTTTCATCTGTGTGCCGGGAGTCCACCGCAAAATTGGGCAGTGGATGCAAACCTTGCCACAGGATATGAATCCTTTGAGGCCAAATAAACAAAGCCAACTTTTTCTTGACTTCGAACAGTGGTTAGAGGCCTTGCCAGCTGATGCTGAGGACATTAAGCGGGAACTTATGAGCCTTGGTACTAAACCAATTCCAGCTCAGGCAGGGGATCTCATCATCTGGCACAGCGGCTTGCCTCACGGTGCTGATAGGAACAGGGCAGAACATCCGCGGGTTGCCCAGTACATGACAATGTTTCCAGCCCAAGAAAAGGATGAGAAGGCCCGAAATCATCGCCTAAAAGTATGGCGTAATTACAAAGTCGTAAATAGGATTAATTCTTGCCGTGTCAAGTCTGGACGGCAACAGAAGAAAAGTGACAGTAGTGGTCAGTTGGTCCAACTATCGTCGTTAGGCCGCAAACTATTGGGATTAGACCATTGGGCAAACTGAATCACTACACTAGAGAATCAAAGGGTCAATCACTGTGGAAATATATAGGTGGCCTTAACCCCTTTGCTGCAGGATGAAAAAAGATAATAGTCTAAGTTTTGTCGGTCCTCCTCAGCCTATAGGCCTGGTACGCTATTATCCGATATCTATCCACTTGGCAGGCATTAATCCCGTACGAGGTATGTTGACTGGTGGGGGTTATCAAGTTTCCCAACACGTCTTTTTTCCACCCTTTCCCCTATTCTAAACTTAACTTCCATTTTCCTATCTGGGTAGGCTGTTATCCGCTTTATTAGTGCGTGCGATTAAGGCAGTCTTACTGATGGGCAGACTGTCGGTCAGGCATTTCCCTTCCAACATTATTTGGCAATCAACCTTCCATCTCTATCGAGAAAAACAGAAATTTTTATGTCCGAGTGAGAAACAATACCTTCATTGGCCTGAAGGTAAACAAGTGGAATTCTAACAGCAATTTATTTGCTTTTCGCTGAATTTAACAGAATAAAATTAAGTTTTGAAAAAATTGACCTGGCTTTTAGGGATATGATAAAGTGGTAGCCGCTTTATTTGAGTTGGCTGATTATGGCCAAAACATTCTAATCTGCTAGTTTAATGGAGAAAAAATCCAATGATGATCAGAATTGCAAACCCTCTATTCAATATTTTTTTGTTGTTCAGTTGCTTCTCTCTAGGAATAGCTTGGGCTGGCGGCACTCTTTTTTCGGACGATTTTGAAGGTGACACGGTAGGCAAAGAAGCCTCACTCTGGGAATTGGCTGGTGGTGCCCCAGGGAAAGGTTCTAAAGTGGTTCAAGATCCTCTGGATCCCAGCAATAAAGTCATTTTTGTTAACAGCCCCAAATGGGTGGGAGGTTTACCTGAAGGAGCTTGGGCCCCCAAAGATCAATCCTACCTCAAATGGACCGACTATACTTTTGAAGGTGATTTCATGGTTGATGATCCAACCAAATTATTTGCCTTCAATTATCGAGCTAGAGATTACGATAATATGATGCATTATAATGTGCGTCGATGGAATAAAGGTATTGTTGGTGTGTACACCCGGGAAAAAGCGGAGTGGACTGGGGCCGTCAAAGAAATCCAACATCCAACCAAGGAAAATGTCTGGTATACAGCCCAAGTTGATGTTAAAGGCGATCATCATGTGTTTAAGATTAAAGAAGCCACGGACGAAACTGATTTCGCTAAGATTGATCCGCTGATTGAGGAAGAGGTTAAAGGCACCAAATTAGATAGCGGAACCGTTCAGGTAATGTGTTACGGTTTTGCGGACAACATCATTGTCTATGTGGATTTCAAAGATGTAGAGATAAGGAACAAATTGACTACAACTTGGGCTCAGATCCGACGAATCAACGAATAGCAAAGTTGGAGAAATAGGAACTGATAGGTTTCAGTTTCTATTTCTCTTGAGAGGTGAATTTGCCAAACTGAGAACTGCAATTACGTTAGTAAAGACCTATGTACCAGCTGAAATTCAAGCCAATGGCTCCTGTACCTACTGTGAACAGTCACTAACTTAAGACAGTTTGAAGATAGCAAAATTGTGTAACTGATAAATTGAGATAGACTAAAACCGTAAGTGAGGGAGAAAATAGTGATTACGTCAGAACGAGTTGATTTTTTTTGGCAACACGGCTACTTGCGTATCCCACAAGTCTTTACCGAGGAAGAGATCGATCAGATGACGACTGATTTAGATTGGATGATCGATGTCTGGGCACATAAGACACCGGGCTGGTCTGGACCGTGGAGAAAGACCTATATGGATAAGGAGACAGAGAAAAAATCGAAATTGATTGCCATGCATGACCTCTACTTCTATTCCGAATCATGGATGAAGGGGGTGACAAATGATGGTTTGTGTGATGCTATGGCCGCCTTGCTTGGCCCAGAAGTGGAACTACATCACTCGACCATGCACGTCAAACCACCAGAAACTGGCCACCCGTTCCCTATGCACCAAGACTGGGCTTTCTACAAACATCAAGACAACCGCTATATTGATGTGTTAGTCCATCTCGACGATACCTGCCACCAAAACGGGGAAATTCGATTTTTGGACGGTTCGCATCAGAACGGGGCATTAAACCATATTACGCAAAATCCTGACGGTACCGATTGCACACCGCATTTGCCGACCGACCAATACCTCTTAGCAGATACTGTTCCAGTTCCTGCGGAACGAGGGGATGTTGTTTGCTTTAATTTGCATACCATTCACGGCTCACACATCAACCAAACCGACGTCAACAGGCGTATTGTGCGTTTCGGCTATCGGCATCCAGAAAATGAGCAAACTAGCGGACAAAGCATCGGTCGCCCAGGCTTAATGGTGCGAGGCAATCGTAATCGTCAGAAGGAACAAGAGTTGTTTTCTAACGCTGGGCCGAAGTAAACGAGTGGTCGGGTTCAACACCGAGCGAAGCATGGATTTGGACAAATTGCCATCGGTGATTTTAAGATCAAGCTTCTGGCTGGCTTAAACAACATTGCCATTCCGTTAAAACCACCAACACTGCTAACAGCCAAAGCATTGGCTCAAAAGATCAAGGCTACCATTATTTTTCGTTTTGATGCAGCCAGTCAACAGCTTGAGTTCTTTGTTCCACAGGCATTTGAAGCCTCTAACTTCAAGATCGACGGAGGCTGACTGTAGTGGGTAATGTAATGGAGACACAAGAGGTCACATTCACCGGCACGCTCTGGGATAATGTCAGTTCAACCCATACTAGCAACCCAGAGCTGAATTGGGCTTTTGCTATGGTTGGACAGTTGGACGCCCGGATCTCGGCCCAAGACAATATTTTGGCCATCAATCGGAACTGTGGTTGGATCGGCCAACGGCATGGGGATCAATACACCATTGTGGCCGTCGATCAAGATCGTCAACCGGTGATCGGATTAGGGGACCGGATAGAAATCACCGTCGGTCGAAAACGACTTCGCTACCAAGTCACCGAGGAAGACCTAAGCCCCGCCTTTACTCAACTCCATATTACTCCTGAATTATTTTTACCTGAACAGACCCGTCTGCTGCAGAACTACCCCAACCCATTCAACCCCGAAATCTGGATACTTTTTGAGCTGGCCAAGGATTCGGAAGTATCCGTTATCATTTACGATATGGTTGGTAGTCAGAATCAGACAGTTAGATCTGGGATACACCTTGGCTGATCGTTACACTTCAGTTGATCGGGCAGCCTACTGGGATGGTAAAACAGAGGAGGGAGAGACTGTGGCCAGTGGCGCCTACTTCTGCCAAGTTCAAGCTGAAAGATATACCCAAATGCGGAAGCTGGTGATCTTGAAGTAGAAAGTTGCATGAGGCGCTTGCTGACCTTATTTCTTTTGGCCATGCTGGCAGGTATTTCTCTCAAAGCAGAGAAGTGGGCTTTGCTAGTGGGCATTACGACTACCCTATATACAAGGAGATATAGATGCGATCCTCTCTTATTATGACGCCGGCCAAACGCCGCACATTTGTCGAGGACGGCGTGGTCATCCTCCCAAAAGTGGTTCCCCAAGAGCTGTGCCGTGCGGCGGCGACGGCGATAGAGTCAGAGAAAGTTGGGGCTTCGGAGCCGGTACAGGCATTGTACCATGGCTCGCCGCTGTGCGCCTTGTTCCAGGAGCTGCTCGGTGGGGAGCCCCTGCCGGTTACGAGCGCGCAGATTGCTGTGCGCCACCCCACACCGCTGGAGCAACTCGACATCTACATGGGACGGCCGACGCCGTCCCCCTCGGACTGGAATGGGCATGTGGACGGCATTGCGATCCATCCGGGGCCGCACAAGGACGACCCCGACCGCGAGGCTCCGATTATGAGCTTCTCCTGCCTCGTCGGCGTGGCCTTGAACGATCAGACCGAGCCGGACTGCGGAAACTTCGCCGTGCTGCGCGGATCTCACATCGCCAATGCCGTTTTTTTTGCGCAGCAGGCGGCCGCAGGCGGGCCTCTCGGCCCAGGTGGCTTGGACTGGCCGCTAGAACCTTGGCACCGCGAACAAGGCAGCAATGCTTCGCGGGGGCAATGGCCGGAGGTCCGGGCACGCATGATCCCTCCTCCCACCCGAGCTATGGGCGACTCGCCGCAGTACGTCGGCAGCCCGGCGAATGGAGGTTGGTGGCCGTCGGGCACGCAGCAGCTGATGCGGACGGGTGATGCAGTGTTGGCACACTACCTAGCCTGCCACGGCGAGAGCCGCCACGCAGGGAAGGAGCTGCGCAAAATGGTCTTCTTCCGTGTCAAGCATCATCGCCACACGGAGTACAGGCCCGGCGAGCACCACACCAGCGAGATGCAGCACATGACTGCTGTGCTGAGTGACCCTTGGCTCGAGTGGGAAGGGTTAAGTGGCCCAACATAGTTGGTTGAAACAATACACTTGACGACCATCGACGGTGATTTGGCGAGTTCGATTATTGCCTCGCCGGGCTGGGTTGCGGACTCTAGGTCTGAAAGCGGACTCACCCGTGGGTAATTGCTATGTTCAGCGAAGAGGAAGCGATGACAGTTAAATGCACAATATTATCAGCCATGATGTTTGTCCTGCCTTCCCCTGCCTAGCTACGGGCAACAGCAGCTATCCGTGGCAAACGAATGAGGCTCAATCTGCGATGCGTCGCATCGCAGATTGAGCCTCCTGCAGGATTCCGAAGGACCGAAATGGAATCAGGAACATTCGCCGGTTGGCTGCGGCATCTTCCCTGAAAAGAGGTCCGCGCCTGTTCTCTTACACGATGGCAAGCCGAAGGCGAACCAAGGGGAACACGTTACTGTTATTGATATAATAGATACGGGGACTAAGGATCTTCAGCAATGTGCCGACGCAATCATTCGACTGAGAGCGGAGCACCTATACTCCAGAAAGGATTTTACCGCTATACATTTCAACTTCACGAATGGAGATAAGGTGTCCTTCACCAGATGGGTATCAGGATACCGACCTATTGTGAAGGGAAGGAGGGTTACATGGGCGAAGCAAGCTAACAAGGATATATCTTACTCCAATTTCAGACAATACCTGAGAACTGTGTTTGTTTATGTGGGAAGCCATTCGTTGAGTCGGGAGCTAAAGGTCAGAAAGGGCGCGAGTTACATGCAAATTGGTGATGTATTCATAAAGGACGATTTTCCGGCCATGCTGTTGTCGTTCGAGACATCCCGAGAACGATTGCACTGGCGAGAGGGTTTTCCTTCTGGCTCACAGCTACATGCCTGCGCAGGATGTCCACATCATGAAAAACCCAACTGACGCCAGTGTGTCCCCCTGGTATAAGTTATCGTCGGATGATACGCTGTGTACACCAGAATGGGTTTTTGAGAAGTTCGATTTGAAATGCTTTGCTCCGAAAAATGATCGGAACTAAGGCATCCAGCGGACACTGAGTCGATTTTCAGGTGGCAGGCCTGAGTTAATTTTTGTTCTAAAAAAACTGTCAAGTCTTTTTTGTGTTTTTTCTCAGGGGTGAGGAGTTACATTAACATTGACTTTACCCAAATCCAAGTCGGAAAGTAGGTTCAAATTAGGATTAGACTGAAACAGCCCTTTATTAGTGCTTACTAGCGCCGAGGAGAATCATGCCGTTTGAGGTCGAAAGTACTGTATTGGTGGTGGGGCTGTCGAGTAGAGAGAGTCATCTGTATCAAACTCAGGGTTCCATTTTTGACCACCAAAGGCTACTAGTCCATCCCAAGTAGACAGAATTTACCGCCAGATTCTGGCATGTCAGATACTGCAATATTATTATCGCTAAAGAAGTCTGCTTCTTCCCATTCCAGGCCATCAAAAAGTGATATTTTGGTGGTAACAGATTTCGGCCAGTTGGTCTTATTAATAGTTACCTTAATGATTGTCTAGCCTGTAGTCGTTTCAAAAATATCGGACGAAAGCTCTACACCAGATCCTATTGATCCCACTTTCCAATCTCGATCAATGCCTTGGCCACACGAGCCCTCAAATCTTCCCCAGACTCCGGTGTCCACTCATAAAATCCTCTACCTGAACGTATCCCCAACTCTCCTTCTTCAACCTCGAACAAAATCTGGTCTACAGCCTTTAAACCGCCGAAATCCTTCGCTAGATTTGATACGCGCAAGGCGGGGGATGTATCCATTATATGTCTTTCTCCTCTTCGCCCCTGTTTCCCCTTCCATAAATAGGGCGTTCTGGCTTACTGGGGACCTCCGGTAGTA
>PACG01000171.1 GCA_002699335.1 Candidatus Poribacteria bacterium | reverse complement strand
CAGAACTTCTACAGCTAGTGTTGCCTCTTCTTTTATCTCTTCAGCTGTTGGCCCTCGATCTCATAGTTTAACCTCATCCGTCATACCATCAAAATACCGCTCGTTGTCGGCCCAACCCATGGGAAGGATATTATTTTTGGATGTAATTTTACCATTCCTACTAATACTAGCTTCCTCTTGACCATTGATATAGAGGAGATGCTTGTTACTATTGTAGACTGTTGCTACATGGACTTGTTGGCCAATAAATTTCTGCATGTCGATTTTTCCACTAAGCCATTTTTGTGGTTGAACACCGTAAAGGCAGCCGGATAGATTTCCTTTTTCGTAATAGGCCTGACTTTAGCTAATATGGATGGGCGTTGTTTCCAGTCATTACCAATGTAGAGTGATTTGGGTTGAATCCAAGCTTCCATCGTAATTGCTTCTACTAGATCCAGTGTCTTAGTGCGGGAATCTCAGCTTTTGTTTTTCTTCTTGTCAAAACGATAAGGGCTTGACCTTCAACCTGGTCGTTGCGATTATTTGAGCCCACAATGTTTCCATTGTTTCTATTTCCACTGCTGTCTAGCGCAACGTTGCCAACCTGATCAAATCGCCAATATCTTATCCATCCAGTTGGGGCAGCCTGACAAACGAATGTGGCCATGACCAAAAATTAGAAACCGACCGAGAAAGTAATTAATAATGAGCAGAAAACTTCATAATAATGATCTCTTTAATTTTATTAGTTTCCATTTAAAACTTACTAGCATTGCCGGATCCGTGAAACCTGTTGTGAATAAACCCTTGATAATAGCGATTTAACCTTACTGGCTAGTGGTAAACAAGAGGATTTATCTTGGTTGTTTCAATGATAAATCGATTGACTAGCCAATAAATGGAAAGGTCCGCAGGTCGTGGAAAAAGAGGACATCTTGGTTGACGGCATGGCAGTGTAGTATAAGGCCAAAGAAGAATACTCGGCGCAAATAGGCTTGGAGTAGCAATAGAACAGAAAGTACCTCGACTAACCCTTGAAGTCTTTACAGTTGAGGATGTTGAAACTTTGAGTTCTAACAGCTTTTTGATTTCTTTTGCCTTCTTATCGGGTTTCTATCCACTCAGCTTTCCAAGAGATTTGTCCAACGTTTTGATTTTTTGATGAGAATTATCGTCAGCACACCTTAACTCAACTCAATTGACCTTCAACGGTAAGAAGATTGGAAATCAAGAATCAATCTCTGTTCTGATTACCTGCCCTTTTTCCTTCAACCACCACCTTTTTATGTATTGATGAATTATCCGGTTAAATTGTTTGGATAGCTTTTTAGTCAGACAGGTGATGGGAAAGTACTCTTTCTACCAACAGGTTCCCGGAATACCGTCAGGCAATGGCTCAATTCCCGGTTCTAGGGTCGGGTGCCTCGATGTGCCAGAGAAGTAGCGTTAAGATAAAACTGAGCTTTTTCGGGAGTACCCGGTTCGCCAAAAGTTTCCTCCTGTCCTAGCATCATCTCGCCCCCCACAGTCCAGGGACAAATAGGCATTGGCGACACTATCCACATAGGTTTCCGCGTTGGCTGCGGCGCCATTGTCCAACTCGTAACGATACGATGCGAGGATTCGACATATCGGCCTGAACAAAGGATGCGTTGGTGAGCAGGTTTCAATGGCCGGTTTCTTCTAACATTGTCTCCATTACCTGGGCGACGATCTCCGGTTCAAATGGACCCCTGTGCCAATGTTCGAAGGCGAACTATTTATCTTCCCACATGCTTCTGGCCCCGTGATAGCGCAATGTGTCGATGTAGTTTCAGCTCGGGTCCGATGATGCTCGCCACCTCGGTAGGGTGCTGGTTGGTCAGAAAGGCGCCATAGCATGTAACGGCCATAGGAGTAGATACCAACGGCCTGNGGTATACGTTTCAGTCGCTTATAGATTTCAAACGGACANCTCGTGTCGCCAGCCTCCATCTCCCNGTANGTNACACCGGANGGAANGGNGTTTCCGCCGACGGTGGTGACCTTTTCTTCTACAAGTAGGNCGTTAAGGCNTTGTTGTTGGCAGCGGTAGTACTACCACACCGCCAACGGCGATTAGATCGTAGTGTTGGCGCATCTAATTTTCCTTTTCAGAATCTGATGACAAAAAGNAAGATGTTGTCGACTTCGATACCANTATAAGATCTNGGCTAGCCAAGCAGCAGTGGGTGGAATATCCTGCCAATCAGCTCCAGGCTCGTGATCACAGGATTTCAGTTGATCGAAGAGATGTCGGGAACGAAATCGAGATCACGACGAGAGTAAGAGATGAAAGACNTCTAACANGCTNAGCTGATTTGTATTTTTTTTAGANCTAAATGATCTTAACCGNCACCAAGTTAGTTCATNGGAAAGACCAGAAACAACTCGGTGGGATCAACCTGATTCCNTTGTGCATNAGACCTTTGGCACTCCGAGGTTCGGNATGCNATCANTCATAAGTAGCAATAGGCCGCCTGACTGTAAATCAAGAATCAGAGTTTTATAGGAGACGGAGGGAATCGTACCCAAGACCAAANCTTTTGTTTTGACNGGTTCGACTGAACTACCGTAGATGCTACTCAACCAGAGGAACTTNGCCAAGCGAATACACGGCNGTCAGCTATGGCCCACCTTATGGACGGCTTGTCGGTTCCTTGTTCCACAGATTATATCCCTCCTTACCGTATGCTGGAAGCAATACAAAAGGGTCTTCGGTTTCCCGCAGCCTCTGGTAAAGTAAATTATGGTGANACNCAATCTTATCATGGGAGCTTTGGTCATTGATTAGATTATTCATTTCATAAGGATCTTTGTCTAAATCGAAAAACTGCCATGGTTTTCCTCCGAACTTATTCCCTTTGACTGTATACTTGAAACGCTTAGACCTAATTCCTCTCCATACTTCATCATGAAATACAGCATGCGTACGGTGCTCAGATACAAATTCGAGGAGAATACCCTCTCTATCTAACTCTTGAATCTGGCCACGAATCAGGCCGCTCAAGTCCAGTCCGGGCAGTGGATTTTNCGGTTTTANTCCGGCCAAACCTAGCAATGTTGGGAACAGATCCTCAGTGCAAGTGGGATCCTCAACCGTGGTCCCATGTCTTTCCGAGTATGAGGGGTCACATACAATCAATGGAATTCCAATAGATTCCTCGTAAGGCCATTGTTTGGCGCGCAAGCCGTGGCTTCCATTTAATTCTCCATGATCTGAAACAAATAGGATAATGGTATTCTCGGCTAAAGCCTGACACCTCAGAAATTCCACCATCCTGCCCACATTTTGATCCAGATTCTCAACCATGGCGTAGTAGCGTTTTCTACTCCGTATAAACAGCTCACGCTCCTGTTGATCTTTGGCCGCGAAATTTGGTGGCAACCTTATTTCTTTTTCTTCCCATATTCGTTGTAAATCATCAGGAGCAATGAAGGGATCATGAGGAGGTTCAACAGAAATACACATACAAAAACTGCTCGATGGATTCCATTGATTGGCGATGTAATCTATCCCTATGTCGAAAAGTCCGTCTGTTTGATATTTCTCAATAGGACGTGGTGTTGGATCATCATCGATAAAATAGTAGGTATCAAAGGGATCATTTCTGAGTTCAAAACCAAACCACTTTTTCCATCGTCCTTGATGAGTTCGACGAACAGGCGTCAGGCCGCATTGTTTGGCTGACCCCATTCGCCCATGTCCACCATCAAGATGCCATTTACCTATATAGACGGTATCATAGCCAGCTTGATTGAACTCATCAGCTAAAGTTCTCTCGGCCGGAGACATCGCCCATTCGATGCCGGGAATCAATCGGGTATGAGCATATTCACCCGTCATGAAAGTGAATCTAAAAGGGACGCAGATTGGATAGGTTGAGCATGAATTAGCAAAGCGAACACCATTTTGGGCCATTTGATCAATATGAGGTGTTTGGGCGTCCGGATCACCATAGCAGGATATGGCCTGCCGCCGTAACTGATCGCTCAGGATGATTAGAATATTAGGGCCAACACCATTACGCTGAGTCAAATCTCTTTTATTCATTTACGATCCTGTTTGTAATTTCTATTTTAGGTCGAACATCTGTTTTAAAAGTGCAGTTTTAGGCCACGTGCGAAAACAGTTGTTGGACTTTTGGGCCCAACTAGCTTGCTCTATCCAGTGAAATTTCTTTTAGACTGGTAAGATATTAANACGCCACAACTTAAGGCTAAATAAAGATTGCACCTTTGAATCACAGAGAAAAGCCGTCGCCTCAAGTAAGGCCAGCGGCTTTCTGTTTGTCNGCCCGTATCCCTAGAAGATGTTAATTCAGACCGTACCGGTGGCCAGGTGCATAATAGTTTCTTCTGTTAGTTGATCNCGATTTAACTGCCCTGCTAATNTCCCTTTATGCATNACCAGTACCCGGTCTGAAATTCGTAGAACCTCTTCCAGATCACTAGAAATGGCCAAAATGGCAATTCCCATTTCAGCCATCTGGTCAATCAGTTGGTAGATCTCACTTTTGGACATCACATCGACCCCACGTGTTGGCTCATCCANCAGCAAAACTTTAGGTTTCAGTGAGAACCACTTTCCCATGGCCACTTTTTGTTGATTACCTCCNGACAATAAACCCAATTCCTGATNGATACTGGTAGTCTTGATACTTAGNTCTTCGACCATTTTTTCTGTCACATCTTCGATAGTTTTGCGTTGAATAAATCCGCCCATCTGGTAACGGTCCAGACCGGGCAGCGCAATATTGTAACAAACGGNGAAAGCGGTAATCAGACCGTGCAACCGCCGGTCCTCCGGCACCAAAAAGATACCCGCCTGGATCGCATCTTTCGGCGAGTCAATCCTGATCTGCTGATCGTCCACCGAGACCGAACCACTGATCGGTTGTCGAATACCGAAAATAGATTCGGCTAGTTCGGTGCGACCTGCTCCTACCAGTCCTGCCATCCCGACCACCTCTCCTGCTCTCAGAGAGAGTGAGATGGGTTGGCTAGACAAACCGGGCACAACCAGATTTTCAACCTGAAGCCGTACGGCACCGGTTTGCCGCGCCTGNGGTTGGTAAAANTCAGTCGAGTCACGACCTACCATCAAGGCGACCATCCGACTGTGTTCGATTTCATCTTTTTGCAGTTCTCCACTGTTCTGGCCATCCCGCAGCACGATGACCCGATCGGCAATTTCATTGACTTCCATCAGGCGATGGGAAATATAGACGATACAAACGTCTTGACCTTTCAACTCTCGAATCAACGAAAATAGACGCCTGGTCTCGTGGTGAGTCAGGCTACTAGTCGGTTCATCCATAATAATCAGTCGGGCCGATTGAGAGAGAGCTTTGCCGATTTCGATCATCTGTTGCTGACCGATCGATAGATCGCCAACTAACTGGTGAGGAGATAGATCCAGAGAAAGTCGAGATAAAATACCTTCGGCCTGACGGGTAATNGTGGAAAAGTCGATCAGGTTGAAGGGACGAAATTTTTTCGGTTCTCGTCCCAGGAAAATATTGGCTGCAANACTGAGGTTATCGGCTAGATTAAGTTCTTGGTGGATAAAAGCGATACCCAGATCGGTGGCTTGAGAAACTGAAGGAATGGTAACGGGTTGCCCCTCGAGTTGTATCTCACCCGCGTCGGGCTGATCGACACCGGCGATAATCCGCATCAAGGTACTTTTACCCGCCCCATTTTCCCCGATCACTGCCACCACTTCGCCCAGATGAAAGGTAGCATCCACATCGTTGACGGCGTGTACACCGGGAAAGTGTTTGTGGATGCCTCGAGCCGTTAAAAGTGGGTGAGGCATCTATTGTGAGAGCGGCTTATCCATTAACTCATCGATAACACCTTGCCGCCGTTGCTGAGCATTCAAGACATCCATTTTACCCACGAAAATCATAATTTCACCCCCCTCCGGCAGGGCCTCTTTTATCAGTTTTCCAACCTGTCGGCCACCGGAATAATTGTTGGTACCCAGATAAAATAGGCGGTTGCTATCCGGAGCATCGCTATCGTGGCAGATCAACTTAACTTTAGCCGCCACCTTGTTCAAAATTTCAGTTTGGTTTTTGGGGTCTAACGGACTAACGGCAATTCCNGCCAAACCCTCTTTTTGAATCAAGGTTTCCAGGATCCGATTTTGCTCGGCAGAAGATCCATCATGCGGGATCTTGAAATCGCAGATCACCTTAAAATCCTGCTCAGCTTTGTAACAACCGGCCCTAGCATAGCTCCAGAAGGGGTCGGGCAAATTGACTACGAAAGCGAAGTAGTGGCCTTCTGTTGGACGGGGTGTATTTTGGGCGGTTCTCCCCAACTGCTGAAGCGATTTCAAATTGGCCCAAAAATCATCTACATTGTCCTTCTTGATTACCTTGGTTGGAATATCGAGTTGCTTGCTGTCCGGGATTTCCACCGTTTCGCCCTCAACCAGTGTTTTCAGGTATTTGACCGATTGATAGCCGAACTCGTATGGCTGCTGAACCACTGTACCNAGAACGTGACCATCTTTGATACCTTGNAGCGTCAATTCATCCTCATCAAAGGAGATNAGTTTAATTTTCCCCTCCTTGCCAACATCTTTCAGAGCTTCCAAACATTGTGGCACGTTGTAGGCCCATAAGCCGACCATGGCATCAATATCTGGATACTTTTTCAGCGTATTCTCCGCATTTTTCTTGGCTGTGGCACGATCCCCTTGATCGGTTCGGGTATCGATAATGATGTACTTGCCAGCCGTAATCGCTGTATCTGGCAAAGATGAGTCCGAGCAACCTATAAAGAGGCTAATGATCAGGTACAGGGACATTGTCCATAAGAGGGAAAGTCGAAAATCAATAGATCGATTATACATCGTACACTCCTTTTTGGTGATTAGACGACCATGGCGTCAATCCACCATTGACGCATAATCTGGTTTTGGCTAACGGATTCCTCTTCTTACCAATAAGTTTGCTGAACGGTAATTTGGTGAATCGGTTCAACTTCTTCAGTTCCAACCAGTTTCTAATCCATNCCACCGTGGAAATAGNTTAAGGTCTTAGGATTCAGTAGAACCGTGGTATAAAGATGTTTTACGTGAGACAGGTTTTCAACAGCGGCATGGCTAGGTTCATTTGTTTCTCTCCCTCCTTGATGCTTCATCTGCCATCCACACAACGAAACCAAGCGCATTGTGATCTCGTCCGGTTTAGCCATCATCATTTTCGGCAGTTGGTTGGCGACTAAACTCATCTTCCCAAATCACCAGCACCTTGCTCAGCATACCACACTGTTTAAGATCTTTCAATAGGAGTCTTTCACCTTAGCAGCTAACTTCATCTCANCATACTAAATCCATTAATACCGAAATTACACTTACGAACGGCCACCACTTTCTATGCGCTGACGGTTAGGAGCAGGCAATGGTACTTGATTTATCGCCGTTAAGCCTTTAGGAACCGTTTTGTTACCTAGATGCAGCANCTTACAAATATCCAACCGACGTCCTGATAACCGAGATAGTGTGTCCGCAAATCATCGAGAGTTTTTTCGCCTTTTAAACCTTGGGTTAATTGTGCCATGGAACGGCAAAAGTCGGAAAGTTATTTCTGATCTGTTACATGCATTATGTTCGGTAAGCCTTCCACCGCCACCATANTTGGCGTAGTATCCATAGTAGCCATATCCGAAATAGCGGTTACACGTGGATCTGTAAAGNGGCAAACCAGGCCTATANGTGCTAACGGATAGAGTTGATCTAGCGCATGTCGAATGTCTGTCCGCTTGGTTTTGGCTAGATCAAAGACAAAAATCACAAGATCCACTAGGCGGNAGAGAATCACTGCATCGGTGACCACACAAACTGGCGGAGAATCGATGAGCACAAACTCGTAGCGCCGCTTTTCAGTTTCAATGAAGCTTTTCATCAAAATGGGACTCATTAATTCAGATGGATTCGGTGGAGTAACNTCGCTGCCGATGAAGTATAATTGCTCGACCTCCGTCGCAATTGCAAAATCGTCTAGTAATGAAACTTCGTCATTGACTNTCATNAGGTCTGCAATTGGAGGGTTACTAGCATTTTGATCTATAACAGAACGAGTCATCGATTGCCGGGAACTAGCCATCAGAAATTCACTCAATCCAAGAGGCTCTTTTCCTACATTCGCGAAGACCGTATACAAGGTTGGTTGTCGGAAGTCAGCAGCAACCAGTAAAACAGATCGATCCCTGTCGGAGTCTAATTTAGGTTCAGACACACCGACCCGACTCAACTGTGATAAAGAAATTGCCAAATTGGATGCAATTGTACCCTTTCCTTCCTCTGGTGTAGCACTGGTAATGAGAATCGGCTTGCAGGTTGTTTCTGGTTTAAGATTAAGATACTCTAGCCTGGTACGAACGGACCGAAATCCGTTCCGAAAATGGAGCCTGGGGGATGTCGTTTGTGATCAGATGTAAGCGCTGACTTCCCTAATCTCGGCTGCNGGCACGNCCCCTAAAAATGTAGTGAGTGGATAACGCGTCTCGAATTTGACCTGTGCCTCATCCTGAGACTTAAAACTACTCCGCAAAAATTCACTTCCCATCACAACTACAAAAGCCAGTAATAGAGCGACAAAGCCGCCAGCCAATAGGCTTAACCNCCATTTTGGCCATACCGGTTGGTCCGAAACCTCTGCGGATTCCAATACCAATACACTACCCAACTCAGCTGCACTAGAAATTTCCGNCTCTTGTCGAGTTCTTTTTAGCATCGAATAGAGATTTGGTTGCAACTGCTTTTCACGTTTCATTCGTCCCNGTAGTAGATCTTTTTNTGACCATCGCTCCATCTGTTTTTCGTAGTTGCCAATTTCTGCTTCCAGCGAGGCCAACTGATATTCCACCGCACGTTGTTCTGCTACCGCCTCAATAATTTGCTGTCGTATCGACTGATGTAGCGGATTTAGGCTGGTAGTCTAAGATCTGTTGTTGGCNTGCCATCGTGATTTCGGATGCGGTTTGTGTGATTCNCGCTTTNAGGGTTTCNATCTNCATATGTTTTTGGGTTGGATATTTTTCTTTAGCTCCGCTAACCGTCTTCGATCTTGTTTTAATTGTTGTTTCAACCGAAGGACAACAGGGTTATCGATTAGTGTCTCTATCGATATAACTCTAGCATCAATTTGACCGATTTCGCTAACCAGACTCTCGATTCTTGCTTTTGTGCCCACAATTTGTTGCTTTAATTTCGCCTGTTGCAGATCTAGGGCACTAAATATTCTTGATGATCATTTCTGCTNCTACTGATAGGTTGATAGCTTGANGCTNCCGTTTGGTAGTCCGGAATCTGTTATTCTANCNATAGTAGCTGAGCCTCAACCTGTATTANATTCCCGGCTGCAAATGTCTGGGTGGCCTTCATCTTTCGTTGCATATCTTCCTTAATAAACCGCTGTATCACTAGAGCAATTTTCTCGGCTAGAGCAGTTTCTTGTTGCGGCGTTAGCTGCCAGACACGGATTTGAATCAAGCGGGTGCCTGAAACCGTTACGATTTTTAAGTGTCTCTCGTTTGCAAGTTGGTCTATTAGTTCATCCCGCCATGCTGACGTTGTTCTTCTTCCGGTGGTGCATGAGTTAACGCAATTTTTTCCACTAGTCAACAACCCCAGAGGCGGCCATAATATGGCTCAGGCNAATATAGTTTTCCTTCTTGAATGAGTTCATCTACTGCTGGACACAAAATCGTCGGTATTTTGATAATGTGAATAAGAACNGCCAATTGGTCAGACGGAGGCATTACTGGAATGGACAAGGAATTGAGGGAGAGGATCAGTTGTTGATGGGTTTGCTGAACCCAGATGGTCGTTTCCCCTTTATACAAAGGACAAGATAAATCTAGCCAAACTACCATCACCACAAAACAGAGACAGACTACGACTAATATAATTCGGTAGTTTCGTATGACGACCGGTATCCATTGACGCAGATCTATTTCATTTTCTTCTAGAGGATAGTAGGCAACGGTAGGCGCAGGGGCGTTGGCGGGATCAGGGATTCTAACTGGATGGGCGTGTTCTTCAGTAGGTTGTTGATTGAGATCAGACTGAGGCATGACACGAGCTCAAGTAGGCCAATTACCCAAGCATGCCGGATCGATTCCGTAATAGCATGGCAGATCAACATCGCATCGGCAGAGACATTAATCCAATTGGTGCTTCCTCAAATCCAATCATTTTGAAAGTAAATTCGTATCACACACCAGCACTGACGCCGGAANACCTACCATTTGCGGTGGAGGACCGGAGAGCCACTGAATATATCTTTGGTCGGTGGTAGCAGAGAGCCNGATTACNATTTATTGACTTCGNCCATTAATTGTCGAACTCGCTCAATATCCCGNTTTCCCTTCTCTTTTTCAACACCTGAACAGAGGTCTATACCGTCTGGCTGAACTGTTTGAATTGCCTCTTTCACATTCTGCGGATTAATTCCGCCTGATAAAAAGGTGGTAACAGGACAGTTGGCAATCAACGCTGCGGCCACTTGCCAATCTCCTGTTTTACCTGTACCACCAAATCGGTTTTCAGATAAGTCTACTGTGTCTAGCAAAATAGCTTCAACTCCAGCTTCGGTGTAACCTGCCATCTGTTTTTGTAGATCGGCTAAATCGGCCGAGTCTCCGATAGGCATAAACAGTGACTTCCAGATTTCAACACAGGTTTGAGCCCGGAGTTGAGAAACCTGGTCTGGCGTTTCGTGTCCCAAAAGTTGGACTGCAAAAGGCGAGATGCTGGCTATGGCATCTACAATCCAGTCCGTTGGTTGATCAAATACCAGAATGACTGTTGGAATTGCCGTTTTCTCGGTTAGCAGACGTGCCTTCTGAACGGTAACTGATCGTTCGGAGAACGGTATTTCTACCACTACACCAGAGTAGTCGGCTTCGAATTGAGAAGCCATTTGGGCATCGGCGACCGTGGTTGTACCACAGAGTTTAACCCGGCATGGAGAAGCCATTTTCAAATCCTAGCGGAAGAGAAATACGGTGTGCGACCGTTCGACTTCTTAAAATTAAAAACCAACCGGAAATGATGCCATTGACCTAATCTCCCCTTAACTACTTCCGGAAAAACAGCATTTCCTTTGTTTGCAGTAATGATACCCCCCTCCTTGATATCAATCTTGGCTACAGCTCCCCACTTTATGGCGTCTCCGCCAATATAAATCATTAGTGGGCCTGGTCCATCGTCTTTGCTGACAAATAACGAAACATACTGAGTCCTAGCATTGGAATCTTTGAAACATCCTCACTACCATTGTTTTTTCGGCAACTAAAACGCTTTTGCCCATCTCGCAGTGCTTGACTTTCCCTTGAATCTGACAGGTTTTCTGACCCATGGCAGTGTTCCAGCCATCCTGGCCTACAATGTCGCCATCATTAAACTTGTCGAAATTCTGGCTATACCAGGCTCCACCAAAAGCTTGAAAGTTAAGAGCCAAGACAGTCAGACAAATTATTAAAGTTTTCTTTACCATTACTATCTTCTTCCTGATTGTGTCTGGATAAAAAAGGTAGCGATCATGCTAAGGCCTAATGCTGGTGCTGTCAAGGTTTATTTTGGATGAATTCTGATTTAATAACAACCCGCAAGACCCATCAATTCTCCTCAAGGCAGCTGATTGTAGGATTCGAAGAGATTAAGTTGAGTACAGAAGAATTAAGGAAGAAGGAGTGCTATGGATTGGATTGTTTCTACCAGTATCAACGATGGTCTGTAGTTGCTGGACGCTGGACTTTGAGCCCAAGATAAGGTCTTACTTCCTTTAGCCAGAAGAATAGCGCTCAACTTCAAAGTATCAGTAACGATGTTGCTGTTGGCAGCTAGCAGTTGCTGAATCTATTATGCTTCTGCTTGCTCTGCGTTAACCAGTCCATCCCTAGCTTGTGGTACCATCATAGTCAGACTGTTGTAAGTAACCCAATTCTACCATCTCCAAGATCAGGTTCTCAGTTCCGGGGTTAGCATTTTTTAGTTCTTTCTCTGTAAGTTTAAAATGCATCATGACGCAGCCAGTTGGGCAAGGCATACAACGCCAACGGTAGCGTACCTCTTTCTCCCTCGCTAATATCAACTGTACTTCTGGGTTATAGGTGCTGCTTTACCTCTAACATCTACAATCCCATGATTCGTATAATCGGCGGTGAATTTTCTTTCAGCTCTAAATACGACCCGCACACCACCGGATACCCCTATGCACAATAGTAGAGAAATTGGGATTTGCCCAAGTGCGGTTATCGTGACCAGATTGAAAACAGAATACTCGGCTTTTCCGGTATTGCCGCGTCCAGGCTAAAACGCGCATGCTGGTTGGATGGTCAGTGGTCAACAAGGCCTGACTCTGCGGGTCTGGGTCACACATCTGATAGGTTTCATCAACTATCTCCCAATCAGATAGTCCTTCGGTAATCGGATGGTCGGGGTCTACCACCTCGACCGGCAAGGTTTGGGCCATGGTAACGTCGTGGCTCAGGTCAGGCAACCCTACCAGCTGGTTCCAAATCGGCCATTCGTGATAAGCTAGGATTGAGTGATGGAGCATGAAAATCCCCTGCTCGGTTTGGCCCAATTGTTCCAGAGTTGACCTGGGTTTGCCCGCATACCAAGGAAGACCGTCATCGGTTGGTCCATCTAGCAACATGGTATAAAAAAGGAGAACATCGTAGCTATTTCTGACAGTAGCCGAAGACGAGGCGAAATCGTCCATATGCTGGAGATAGGCATCGATGCCTTCCAACTGCCGAAAAAGGTGGTAAAAATCGACGACATTGAAGCTATGTCCACCGGTAATTACGGCGGTTCGAATCGGTTTGCCGTTCATGGTCTGCTATTGCCTCCAGTCAAACACGGTACCGAGTAATGCCTGTGGGGTATCTCTCAGTTTATCATAGATCTGTCGAGCCTCTGCCACTGGCACCATATCTAAAATTAAGGGATCCATGTTGAGTAGACCTCTGGAAACCAACCGGTGCAGGTTACCCAGATCGCCCTTGTCGAAGTGGCTGTTCTGCTTGATGTTAATCTCGCGGTGTTGGCCCAAATTGAAATTGTACTCGACTTTGAATCGACCGGCGATAAACAGGATAGTACCACCGTGTTCCACCGCCCGAATCAGTTGATCCTCCATCCCCACCACACCGGCCAAATCCAGGATGGTGCGATAGCTAGCTTCCTGAACCTGCTGCTCCCAGCCGTTACCACCAACATTAATGGTAGCCTCGACAGCACCAATCTCCTTGGCGATATCGAGCCTTCTCTGGTCGATGTCGCAGAGAGTGCCCCGTGCCCCCATCGCATTGCCAATCTGGGCTGCCATCTGTCCCACCATACCAGCCCCAATTACCAGAAATCGTTCACCCATCCGCAAGTCAGCATTGCGACAACAACGCATCGCCACCGCTGAAACCCCAAAGAGGGCCGCCTGGATCAGGTCGATCTCCGGGTTAAGTTTGACGTACAATCCATCATGCCTCTGGTGAGGCATCAAGCCTTTTAACTTGTGCGGACGCAGGGTACAGTATTCGTAGTGGCCCTGGCTAGAATAGACCAGATCTCCCTCCTCCAAATCGTCCACGGATGAACCGACTTCGGCCACACGCCCCACATTCTGGTAACCACTGCCTGCTGGCAACGACTGGTCTGACGGTGCATAATTACCACCGATCAGGCCGTTGCGTTCTGTACCGTTGGTCAGTCCGGTGAACAACGTTTCGGTTCGGACTTCGTCTGCCTGGAGTGGTGGTAGATCATCCCAATTATCCACCAGAACTTTCTCTCGTTTTCCGTCTGCTCGACGCAGGGTCATTAAAGCACGCAAGATTTATACTCCTTCTTAGTTAGATCTGTTCCCGGTTGAATTGACAGGAACACTCGACTCCGTATTTTTGACTATACCAAGTTTTTCTCATTTCTGCAACAATAGAATCGGTAAAATCTAGTGTCAGACAAAGATAACCTATTGACAATTACTAAGGCCATAAGTAGAATGTTGGATGATGAACATCTCAGGTGTTTTACTAGCCGCTGGAATGTCCACCCGGATGGGACAACCCAAGCAACTACTTCCGTTTGGCCGCAGCACGGTGATCGAGACGGTGATCGAGACGGTGCTGGCCTCTCAATTGGTTGAAGTGATGGTTGTTTTGGGCCACCAGAGACAGCAGATCTGTCAGCAGATCGAACCCAAACTGACCGATCACCGACTGCGAATCATCGACAACCCAGATTATCGCGCTGGTATGTTAACTTCGGTGCAGGCCGCTTTGAAGCAGATTTCGCCTTCTAGTCCAGCTTTTGCCCTGATGTTGGTAGACCAACCACTGATTACGGCCGGGACGGTCAATCAGGTTCTGGAAGCCCATCGGTCGACGACCATGCCGATTACCATTCCTCAATATCGAAGTCGACGGGGACATCCTGCCATCTTTGATGGTCAATTCATCGCTGAAATCTTAGCTTTGAATTGGGAGAGCCGAGGGATGAAAGAGATCCTGGATCGACACCGGGAACAGATTCACTACCTGCCAGTAGAGACAGACCGCATTCTAAGAGATATGGATACACCTCAGGACTATCAGCGTCTGTTGAAGATGTCAACCCGGTAGCGAGAAAACAGCCATCCGACTAAAACCCGACCTGGNGGGCAACTCAAAATCCAGGTCTGATTCAGAGCTAGAGTAGGCTAAGATCCAGCGCTTCGTCGCGCGAGCTATCAGCGGGACCGAAGATTCACCGGGCGTGATTAAAGTAGCTCGATCATCGGGCTTAAAGGGTGGTGGGATTGCCAGCGTACCAGGTCGCCCTTTTGCTAGATTTCGATTTCGCTAATCGCTAGATTGCCTGATCGAAGTGATGGCGAATAAACTCCCAGGCACCGTCTGCGTAGTACCGATGACCACCTTGTCCCACGTAAAGTTGGCAATGGTCAGGAACCCCTGCTGTTTGATAGACCAGCTGTAATTTATCAAAAGCGAATTGAACATACTCGACAGGGAAGATTTTGTCGTCCCTGCCAGCGATGACAGAAATAGGTCTAGGGGCGATCAATCCAGCAACGTCGTACATCTCACCTAGGCGGAGAATACCAGGCAAATAGTTGCAATCGCAGTGTGCTATGGTGCCGATACTATTAACATAGGTGCAAAAATAACAACTGGGCACAGCGACGGAGATACGAGTATCNATAGCAGCAGCGTGCAGTGTTATCGTTCCACCGCCNGAGTTGCCAGTCATAGCGATTCGATTAGCATCGACATTCTGGGTGCTAATGGCCCAATCAATCAGGCGGGACATATCCCAAACCCGAACGCCGATTGGTGTTCGCCCCACCAGTAGATCGTGCATCAGTTCAGTCCGACAAGAGTGAGTTTTATTATTGTTTCTGTCGATGGTGGTACGTGTTTCACCAAAGCCACGGGTCGTTGGTGCAATGGTTAAGTATCCTTGCCGAACTGCCTGACAAGCAATATCCCTTTGGCCTTCTTGAATCTCCAGTTCTTCTTGTTCGTTCTCAGTTATTCCGACATAAAGGTGTGGATGATTGTGTCCGTGAGGCGTTAACACCAGAGGCAATGGGGCCTCTGCCTGTTTGGGACGCAACAGGTAAAACGGGAGTGGAACTGTTGATTCGACCCATAAATACCAAGATTCACGGATATGATCATCTAGCTCTTCGGTGTCCCTTTTCTCAGCGTAGGGTTGGTAATCGGCCAAATCGGCAGACATATTGTCTAATCCCAGTAACGTATGAAGCGAAGATCTNAATTGGTCTTGCCACTCAGCGAAGGCTTTACCTTTCAAGTCCGATNGATTAGAAAANGTAAAAGCGGACGGTGTATTCTGGTAGAGGTTNGCAAAATGTGCTTTCGATTCGTACATGCGTTGGCTCCTATATGTTTGGGTTGGAGGTAGTTGAACCTATTAGGCTGTTTGGCTTAGGGNGATTCACTAGATTGAAAACTGAANAGGTCGACGTGGTCCATGTAGAATTTGAGCCGAATGCGTCTACCTTGCAGTTTTTGTATAGTGGCTTCTTTCTGCCAGCTTTGTTCCAGATGTACACCATCTCCACGGATGGTATCCGCTTGCTCTCGACCCAATCCTTCAACCGGTTTCAGGTCTTCCGCCAGAACTTCGGTTTGTAACCCACCGTTACCGGCACCGCCGAGGACNGAGGCATTGATCAGCAGTTTCCCACCTGGCCATATGAATGGACGGGTGACCAGTGTAGCCGGGAATCGTTGCGCGCGCAGGGAGCANAAGCCGTCCGCTCTCAGTTGTGCCAAGCCAATTCCTCGACCGAAGGTTAAATGCCGATTCCCGTGCATGGCTGGGCCTCCCCAGTAATANAACCAGAGCGTTTCCCTGTCCCCTTGGCTGGTTCTGACAGGAGGTGATAGCGCGGTATCGGTCACCTGGCAGTCGAACTGCCCCTCTCTGCCACCACCGGTTGATCGGGGCAGAAATGGTTGTCGTGGCCGAATCCGGTTCCAGGTTACCGTATCACGACTCATCATCAGTTCCATCTCCCCATAGGGATCCTCCGTCTCCCAAAACCATTGAAACAGACCAATGTAGATGTCCTGGTAGGGAAATCCGTGCGCATGATAGATCTGACCAGCCGGATCATCTTCCAGGTCCGGATAGAGGATGCGACGTGGTTCACCATCCGCTTGATCAGTATTAATGGCCAAACGATGCGCCGCCCGTACCAATCCCCACCGACTCATGTCTNCGAGTCCACGGCTCATTAGTACATATGGGTACTGGGGATCTGGTCCTTTCATGGCCGTACAGCGATCGCCCATTCCGTGTACGACCCCGTTCGGCATCTGNTGTTCCCACAGCCAATGAATACCGTCAGCAGAACGGAGAATATAAGCCTTATACTCCCATGTGCCATAGAGACAGGAACTAATGATTAGCGTCCACGGATGGGAGGGGTTCTCCGGTTCATACAGGATNGAAGCTGCACCGGTTCCACCAACCTGACCCAGATCCAAGACAATGTTGGTCTTTTCACCGTGATGNCCNTGGTAGAGGTCCAGTTCAGGTCTCTCCCAGTGAATACCATCCTGAGACATAATCATACAGATGGCATAGGTAATGTCGGGATAGGCAGAGGGATAGAGGCTAGTGTACCAGGCTTTCCAGAGTTGATCTACCGGGTCGATATAGACCCCGGCTAGGTAGACAACGCCGTTACCTTCCCAGGGCGTCCCGACGGTGTAGACGGGGTTGGTATGGTATTTGTGNGGTTGGTGGATCACCCGTTGCAAACGAACTGTCTGTTCGATCACGGCATCATCCAAAAAGAGTTGCGCATAGCGAACATCTGGCGCTNGATTCATTATCACTCTCTCAATAACCGATCAGATTACCTCCGGCGGACTCGNTCTCCCGACTCNAGACCCTTAAGACGTTGGCNCCGTGTAAATCNTGAACGGTGTTGTCATTCAGGCTGCCGTAGAACTCGAATATNCCGAGTTCTGGTGTTGGTTAACGNNCATCANNANGTCGTGCAAGTATCCCTACGCTAGAAAGGCATCCACTTTGGTCCGTAATCGCTTCAAATCGTCAGCNTATGTTGCACTATCAATCAGGTTATGGTTTTCATCTGGATCAACCGCTAAATCNAAAAGTTGTTCGGGCCAGCCTTTACTCGCAAAGCGGAAGTACTTCAGATGGTTCTGCTTGACCATCACTGACGGCCCGTGTTGATGGGAGTGCAATTCGCAATAGACTTCATTTGGCCATCCATCGGTCCGACCTTCCATCAGCGGAACCAGGGAACGACCATCCAACCCNTCTGGTATAGGTACATTGGCAATATCGCAAAGGGTTGGGAATAGGTCGACCAGCGAGATATTCTGTTGAATGANTCCGCTATCTCCGGGGAATTGCTGTGGCCAGGAGATGAAGAACGGCACACGAGNCGACGCCTCAAAGTACTGTTGCTTCTCCCAAAGTCCCTTTTGACCCAACATCTCGCCGTGATCGCTGAGGAAAACGACCACAAAGTCGTCGAGCGCATCTAATGTTTCGAGTTTGGAGATGATGCGCCCATACTGCATATCTGCCCACTCAATCATGCCGTAGTAAGCGGCCGTTGCCCGATGCGCCTCGCGATAAGTGACATCTTCTCCAACCTTTACCTTGAAGAAATCGTGGCAGTCAAACTGCTCAGGCAAATCCTCGACATACGGTTCGACCCTACGCATGTAATAGTTGAATAGGTCCTCAGGACACTGGTAAGGGTAGTGTGGGCACCACAGGCTGACCGCTAGCAACAACGGGCGATTTCCCGGTCTGTCGTAAGGCTCGTTGACAAAGTATTCATCCAGAAACATCAGGGCTCCATCAACGGAATAGGTGTCGTGTTGCATCCAGTAGCCTTTGCCAGCACGGGCGTTAGCGATCTCCTTGGCAGTCGACCATTTGCCGGTGCCTGCTTCGGGAACAGTTTNGGCGCTATGAACAGGATCATCCGCCGGTTCATAGCCGTTTCGTCCCCTGATGTCTCGACCAATGCGTTCGTGCCATCCGTGCATCTGGTCGGGGCCGACAAAGTGCATCTTTCCCGCACTTACCGTGTGGTAACCGTAGCGTGAGAGGTGCCCGGGAATGGTCAGCACTTCGCTTGGCAGTGCATTCTGGTTACCGAGGGCTCCGGTATTATGGGGATACAGACCGGAGAGGAAACTTTGCCGGGCCGGCACGCATATCGGCGATGGGGTATAAGCATTGCGAAAATATGTGCCCTGGTTGATAAACCGATCTAGGGTTGGGGTCTGAATATGAGAATTTCCTTCTATCGGCATGACATCTGGACGGTGTTCATCATCGATAAGCAGCANAATATGTGGNTTTTTTTCAGGCATGAATAGTTCCCTTTATCACCGATTGAGCATAGCGTCAATCGATACCGAAGGCATAGAGGTTGGCGCGATTCAGGACAAAACGGAGTCGCAGTGGCTGACGGGCATCAGCCAGAATACGTTCCTCCCCAACCGGTGACTTCCACCGGAGACGATGTCTAATATGGTCGCCGGTGAGTGGCACACAATCGTCAACCGAGAATCCGGGTTGGATCTGTCCATCACTCGACAACACCTCAACACTGACCGAACCACTTGTGGCATCTGCATTGAGATAAAGGTCTCCTCTTGGTACCTGTAACGCGANGGTTTCNACNACACCTCCGGCTTGATCTGCGTCCAGCGACGCGAAGCCATCTAATCGCCAAGTCACACGACCGATGGCTTTGTACCTTTCGTTGAGATCCAGACCGTGNGTGTGTCGCGCACCGGTATAGTACCAGTGNATCTCCTCGGCGTCAATGATCGGTTGGGTGGCCGTTCCCATGATCATTCCTCCGTCGAAGGTCCCGTTTTCTCCCCGTGGAATCATTGGTGTCTGTTCCGCCTCAGGGTAGTGCCAGTTGCATCCATCGCGACTGTAGATCAGGTGTGCGTCNATCGGACCATCAACCGGCATCTGATCTTTGGGTGAACCTGGTCCCGTTACATATAACAGTCCCGCGATGCCGATGTGGATATTGTGATAGCGAAAGCCTGACATATTGTGGATTTCAGCCCGCATGGCACCGTATTTCTCGGCCCCAACCGCATCGTCTTGTGGTGTGGCGCCGAGCATCGGGTGAAGCGATTTCCACGGGCCCGATAGGCGTGGGCTTTCAGTGTAGTAGATCATTCGACGTTTATGNTGGTCCGTCCCACGAGCCAGAGCATATGCCCGGAAAAGGTTGGCTTTGTTATCATACACCACATTGAAACAACCTTCGTTTTCCCGATTTACCACCGGTTCCAGGTATGCCGAATCATCCCAGCGGATTCCGTCTGACGATGTCAACAGGAAGATATTGCGATACCGGCGACAGAAGCCGATGGCTTTGTAGCGTTTCCGCGGATCCGGTTCTTCAGCGTCGCGAAAAACGCTGGCTCCGTGCAGGTCCCAGACAATGTTGTTATCGGCGTTACCGTTGAATTCAAAAATGCCGAGACNCGGTTTTGTCCATACTAGGCCATCCTCGCTCTCGGCATAGCAAGTGAGGTCGCCACGNTCATTCTCGACGAACTTTCGACCGTAAGCNTCATGCGTTTGCCCCATATGGGTTGAAGGATTTCGGCCCGGGCGTGGAATATAAAGGCCGGGCACTGTGTGCGCTTTAGACCGCCAGTGGGGACCCATACGACACATGTACCACATGCGATACTTACCTACCGCTGAATCGTACATTGTGGTTCCGTAGAGATGGATCCGTTTGGATTGGCCCTCTCCGCCATGCTCCCACGGTTTGCCTGGATCCGGATACAGAACGGGNGTATTGTGTTTTCTTCCGGGATGCAGTGTGCGAGTCACCCCGTGTTTGGACAGAATCAGTGTATCATCAACAAACAATTCCGTGCCGAAATCAAGTGTTTGANCGANGTTTGAACTCACGGACTTCTCCATTTTCATAATCACCAGAAGGCGAGCTTTGAGTTTGAACAGAGGTTAAGACGATAACCACAGCTTGTTGGGATCAAGGCTGCTTCATACAGGAACTTGNCCCTCAAAAGTCAGGAAGAATACTCTATTGGCGACGAAGACGAGGCTTGAAAACAACACGATTTCTTTGTTTCACACGCCATATTTATTGCGAACATCAATCTTGCTGGCGGCGAGCAATCTCTCTCTTTGACATCGTGAATTCGAGTGATAGGTTCAACAGAGGCGAAGCGTTTAAGAGACAAGCAGTGTTAGAATCGAGACACCTTAATGGCCAGATGCAAAGAAGGGTTTGTGGGCAACTATTCACAACAAACCCAAGAACAAAGATACCATATTTAGGCCATAAAAAAAACAGGTTGCAATCAGACTGAAATAGTGCTAGCCATCGGCGTTGCCAGATCCACGTTAGCCGAGAGTTGAGGTCCAACTGTGGCAAAGGCGGATACCGCCCCAAACAAGCCCATCAATAAGGTCATCAGCCGGNCTGGTGCTAAGTAAACCGCCGAATCAAGGAATCTGACTAGCAGATGGTAGATACACTGATAGTGATGGTACACTAAATATGTCAGACGGAGTTGGATGAACGAGGGAAACCCGAAATACGTGAGGTGAAACTATCCGGCGCAACTGNCGATCGATAAAGCCAAAGAAAGGAACAACTCCGTGATCAATAGACTGTTGGAGTGCCTTCAGTATTCTTATATTGATCAACCAGGCCAACAAGCGTATGCAGTCAAACATCAGGGATAACGCGCCATCAGGCCGGTTCGCTCAACGTTGTCCTGTAGTTCCTGATGCTGATATATTTTGCTGAGACAGGAGTTTTGTAAAACAGGTTTTTATGAAATTGTTACCCACTTTGTTCTACATTGTAGTTTCATCCGCAGGTGATTCGTTATCTCCNCTGCAAGGGAGAATTCCACAGACGGTAGTGGAACTTTGGTNCGATTATGATCCTCGCCGAGAAGCATTGGAGATCGAAGTCGTCCACCAGTGGGAAGAGGACGGCGGCGTCATCCGCTACGTGCGTTATCTGATCGGTACCTTCAAAGGCGTGCCAGCATACATGGCGGCTTTTTATGCTTTTCCCAAAAGCGGCAAGCAGCTGCCCGGTATTTTGCAGATGCACGGCGGGGGGCAGCGAGCCTCGTTGACGGAGGTAAAGTATTATGCTTCTCGCGGTTATGCCGCTCTGTCGGTGAATTGGGGGGATCGTGAAATGGCGTCGGCTGTACCTGAGGATCCCAATACTAATTGGGGGGCTGTTGATCCCACCCAAAATAATGTACTTGGTTATTTCAGTCTACAGCCAGATGAAAAACATCTGGATCCGGTTGAGTCTCCACGCAACTGTAACTGGTTTCTACTAACGCTGGGTTGCCGACGTGCACTCACCTTCCTGGAACGCCAACCGGAAGTAGACGCCGATCGCCTCGGTATTATTGGACACTCAATGGGTGGGGATCTTACTATGTACGTGGCCGGAACCGACGCACGTGTAAAGGTGGCTTCACCCTCTGTAGGAGGGACCGGCTTTCGCACGGAACCTTACTATCACCTGCCACCACAGATAAAGCAGGTGAATGGAGATCGCGATTTATTTCGTCGAACCATGAGCTTTGAAAGCTATGCACCGTACATTAAGATCCCTATCCTGCATCTTGGCTCAAGCAACGACTTTCACGGCCTTATGGACGCGACATATGCCACCGGGCAACTGATACCGCATGAGAATCAACGCTATTCCTTCGCACCACACTTTAACCATCGCTTTGATCCGGCACAGGAGGTCTCCCGGTCTTTGTGGCTGGACTGGCATCTGAAGGGTGGCTTGGCGTTGCCGGCCACACCGGTCAGCGAGTGTCAGTTGAAGACAGCAGATGGCACACCTATCATCCATGTCACACCCGATGATCTGCTGCCGGTTAAGCGGGTGGATATCTATTATTCTGTCGATGCTGATTCCCGGGCACGGTTCTGGCGCGATGCCACGGCTACGGGTGATGGAAAAAGCTGGTACGCCCGTCTGCCGTTAATGAATCCGGAACACTTCCTCTTCGCCTTTGCTAATGTTTATTACCAACTGCCTCAAGCAGAGAAACTACACCACGGGCAAGTGGTAGAAGAGGTTTGTATTAGTTCGGGTTTTCACCAGGCCACACCCGTAACCTTAAAGCAGTCCAACGTGAAACCGGGGGAAAAGCCGGAACTGCTAATCGACGATTTTACCCGTGGTTTCCACGATTGGTTCTCTTTGAACNCTGACCATCCCACGTTGTGGGAACATTGGACGCGTAAGGTCACGGATCCCAAGTGGCGAGGNCCAGAGAGTGCACAACTGATCCTTCGTATTCGGAGTGAAGCGCCCAATCTTCTAGCCGTGGTCCTCAAAGAAAACGCCTGGCGTGGTTACCGTGGTCAGGANCGTACCTATGTAACCGAAGTGACACTGCAAGGTGGTTCGCCAGAGACAGTTGTCCTAGAACTGGGCGATTTTCGGGATACGGAAGAAGGGCATTTACCCTACAGTTGGGCTAAGATGGATCAGTTGGCTTTTTGTGCCCGGTACGTCGTTAACCGTCGTCAATCTAATGAAGAGCTACAGATAATTGCCGCCCAACCGTGGCAGGGACCAAAGCCGACGTTTGAACGGCTAGAGTGGCGTGTTTCCGGAGATAGATAACCAGTTTTTTTACCCAAGCGNCATTTGTTTAGGGGACGAAATTATGACTGTGTCTGTAGAATTACGAAGCCTTGTTTTTGAAAATATCGATCAGGTCGTACTCCAAAGTCGTCCGCATACATTTACCATTGACCGACGTGGGGTTCTGATTCGGACTCACTATAGTTGCATCAGCGCGGGCACCGAAGTGGCTAAACTCACCGGGTTGCAGAAAGTGGCTTACCCTCTTCAGATTGGCAACCGTGCTATTGGTCGGGTGCTGGCTGTCGGGGACGAAGTGACCCATGTTTCGGTTGGCGATCTTGTCTTCAGCCACATTCATCATCAAAGCCACTCTTTGGGTAGCCAGCTGGTATGTCGTATTCCAGATGAACTGGATCGAGCCGCTGCCTCAATGCTGGGCATGGCCCTGGTAGCATTAACCGGTCTTCAGACTGCCCAGCCTCAGCTAGGCGACACCGTAGTAATAACCGGTGCCGGACTGGTGGGGCAATTTGCGGCCCAATTGGCTACCCTATCAGGGGCATACCCNATTTTGATCGATTTGGTGGATCACCGATTGGAAGTAGCCCGCTCCTGCGGCATTCAAAACACCATCAACCCGATCCGGGAGGATGCGAGAGCAGNTGTGATGACACTGACCAACAGCAAGGGGGCTGAGGTGGTTTTAGAATGTACCGGCGTTCCCACCGTGGCTACATCGNCCACCGAATACGCTGGCCGNAATGGAATGCTCGTCTTCGTCGGTTCACCCCGAGGCGAGTATCAAACCGACATTACACCCTTCCTGGAAAAGGTCCACCTCTGGCGATCGGGTGGAAATTTGACCTTACGCGGGGCACACGAGTGGAAGATACCGATAGAGGACAACGATTTCACCCGGCACAGTATGGAACGGAATTGTAAGTTGCTGGTTCGTCTAATACTTGAAGATCGACTCAAAATCGAACCGCTGGTTTCGCGTGTTTATGACCCGGAAAATGTCGCACAAGCCTATCNGGACCTGATTCAGCATAAGGATCAGGTGTTGGGCGCGATCTTCAATTGGACCAACTATCATCAATAAAACTAGGTCTAGTCTTAGAAACTTCACGAAAAATTATCTTAATACCGATCAGATAACGGCCAGAAAACCCAGAAAAACGTGTGTCGGAGTTGTTCNTTCATGTCTACTGGTAGCCATATTTCTCCTTTCAGTTGATGTTTTAGATTATAAAGGGATCCGGCTGTGGGTGGTGATCACAGCTTAGTCGTCTATTATACGCTGTCTACAGGTATCACCTGAGTGCCGACACGCAATTTGCTACCGATACCGTTTGCTGCTGTATCGATGGGCCAGCAACGACAGAATGATGATCAATCCTTTGAAAAACTGGACGTAAAATCCGGTTAATCCGGCTGCAACCACTCCTGTTTCCATAAAGGAGACGATGGTGGCCCCAAGCGCACCACCGACGACGGTTCCAACCCCGCCCCAGGTCGGTGTCCCACCCACAAAAACAGAGGCCANAGCAGTGAGCAAATACCCNTCGCCAGTTGTCGGCCACCAGGAAAAATTGATCAAAACGGAAAAGACACCTGCTAGTGAAGCCCCCAACCCCATAAAAATGAAAAAAGAGATCCTAACGCGATTGACATTGATGCCCATCTGTTCCGCACTTTGGGGGTTATCACCCACACAGTGCACGCGGATGCCGTAACAGTGACGGTTAAAGACCAATACGCAAATCAGAGTAAACAGTAGCGCCCAACCCATCTGGGCCGGTAGGCCTAAAAAGGTACCAGCTAAAACATTGTGGAATAGACCATCCTGTATCTCCAATATAGTGATCGACCGGCCCTCGGTCAATATCATGATGAAGCCGCGCAGGAAGAAGTTGAATCCTAGCGTGCAGACCAGTGAGGACAGATGCCCATAGACCACAATTAGCCCGATAATCACACCGATACCCATTCCCACCCCAATGGCTACTATTAAGCCCAAAACCGGTGGAACGCCTTTTTGAATCAACAGTGAAAACACCCAGGAAGCCATGGCCATATTGGAGGGAAAGGACAAATCTATTTCGCCGCCGGTGACGGTGAAAACCAGGGGAACGACCAGGAAAATAGCCACCGGAAGGGTAATGAACACCGCGTTGTAGATGGCCGCGTCGGTGAATACCTTCGGGTTGGCGATCAGAAAGCAGGTCATCATTACAACCAGGAAAGAAAGCGTACTTAAACAGGCCCTATTCCGACGAATGAACAGGGAAATTGACGTTGTGTTTGTCATCGTTTTGGCTATCACCTATTCCTCAGGCGAACCAGACGGCGTTCACTCCTCAGATTGTGCCACCTGCTTCATGAAGCCGATCAGCTCTTCAGGGGTTTGATAATCCTCTTTGGTGCACTCCAGCACGAGTTTGCCTCGATCCAGAACCACAAACCTGTCGGCAATCCCAAAGACGTGGTAGATGTTGTGACCGATAAACACCACCGAACGACCGGAGGCTCTTACGTTTCTGACAAAACTGAAAACCTTCTCTGTTTCGGTCAAGGACAAGGCGGTTGTCGGCTCGTCGAGAATAATCAATTCAGCATCGAAATAGAGTGCTCTGGCGATTGCCACTCCCTGACGCTCTCCACCGGACAGTGTGCCAACGATGGAATCGGGGGTAAAAACCTCTGAGGTAAAGCCAATATCCCTCATCAACCGTTCGGCTTCGGAATATTGCTTCTTGTGATCGATAAAACCGAGACGGGATAGTATGGAGGCGCTGCTATCCGTTGTTTCGCGTCCCATGAAAATGTTACGCACGATTGTCTGCTGGACAGCCAAAGCCCGATCTTGAAACACCGTTTCAATCCCCGACTGACGGGATCGACTGGCGTTCCAGTCGGTTACGGGTTGATCCTTTAGCCGTATCGCCCCTGAATCCGGCGTGTAGACGCCGGCCAGGATTTTGATTAAGGTCGACTTACCTGCGCCGTTATCGCCAATCAAGCCCACCACTTCACCGGCCTTGACGTGCAAAGAGACTCCATTCAGCGCGTAGACATTACCGAAAGACTTCGAGATATTTTGCAGGGTGATAATAGAAGGCTTCATCGCTGTATTGTAGAAATCATTTCTGATCTATCGATATCCCTTACGAGCCAGNTCAGCCACCAGTTTATAATTCTCTGGCGTCACGAATCCTGCTCCAGTATCCACACTCANNGGTTCAAGCCCATAGACCTTTTGCAGACAGAGGCTAAGGACCGGCAGATAGCCCTGCAAAAAGGGTTGTTGATCCGACGTCAGGTGAATCCACTGATCGTCAAAGGCATCCATGATCTGCGGACTGGTATCAAAACCGATAATAAAAATATCACCAGGCTTTTTTCGGGCTGTTTTCATGTAGACGGGGGCGTTTCCCAGAATCTGNCCTCCCGGATAAGCGACCACACGAGTGTCTGGATTATTGAGTAAGGCCGAGGTATGGACGGGTATCAGCAGGTTTGGATCCTTGGCCGAATCAGGTCCGGCAAATATCTTCACCACCTCCATCCCGATGTTCTCAAATGCCTTGACGGTGCCCAGTTCACGTAAAGCTCGGTTCCTCTCGTTCCAGGGCCCAAAAACGATGGCTTTATCGCCGGATTTCAGACTGAACCGCTTGATGGCCTCCGCCCCCAGGGCATAGCCTTGCGGGCTAAGATCGGCGCCGACGTATCCGCCTCCATGATTGGCGCGAACGGTCGGGACATCCACATTGAGGTAGGTCATCCGGATACCCGCTTTTTTAGCCTGCATGGCCAGCGGCATAATGGCATCGTCGGCCGGATGCCCCATCATGGCAATCCCATCCGGTTTGGTGGCAATCGACTCCCGTAGTTGTTGGATCATCGTTTCCATGGACCAGTTTGANAAAAGGTACTCGACATTGGCACCGGTATCTTCTGCTGCCTGCAAGGCCCCGGCGTAGACAATGGAACCGAAGCCATCCCCCGCTGACCCACCCGTAAAGAAACGGATGCGAACGTCGGAGGCCCATTTTTTCTTTACTCCCTGCCCCCAACTGGTAGGCAAAACGAGGAGGGGAAATAGGGCCATTGTCAACCAGACAATAAGGGGCCTGATTTGAATCTTCATCTTTACTCCCTGATATTCAGTATATTTATAAATAGTGTTGGGCCAATTTTAACGGATAAGCTCAAAAGACGCAAATCCTGAAGTTCCAAGAGATATCAGATCTGAATCGAACCTCCNAACCCGGCCAGATGAGACAGCTAGATATGGCCTCTTGTCATATGGATGGGTAAAAATCTCCGGCCTAAAGTATTAAGCAATACATGAAGCGTTCAACTGTTCACAACTATTGACAAACAAATGGTTTCAGATATACTAGAATGTCGAGTCTGGACCGATAGCCGTCTACTCCGATCAGACCAAAAATAGGGACGCTAAATCTCGAGAGGGAGCAAATTAGCATGACAGAGCGAAAAGACCTATCAGAAACCGTATATCGGCACCGAACCGATGGTATCGAGGAGAAACTTCAACTACTTTCAGAGGCATATCGGCTGGGAAAGGTTGATCTGGCCATGTCTTTATCAGAATCCATCAAGGATACGTTAGCTTTTGAACGGCAGGTCCGGGAACCGGAAGTCGATTACGTNCCTGGATTGGAGAGAACCGGCCAGGTCAGCGATCTGCCCTGGTCGTGGTTAAGCACACCTGTAAGCCCGCAGAACCATCGCCTTAGTGAATGGTCGTTTTTCAAGGTTATCGCNGTGCGAGAGCGCTACGGTTTGGATCGTCGGCAGGAGCCGGTAGATGTCGCCGCTCGTTTTGAGCACATACAAGACCCTCGACGTGAGGTACGCGTGGCCCGACTGGACGCCAATACCGGTCAACTGGTGGAGACAATCAGCCAGGTCTGCGACCAGCGAGATTATCACCCTGCCGCCTCTTCCACCAGTTATGNCTCGGCCAAACCGCAATCTTGCCACCTGATGTTTCTAGCCGATGTTGAGGCTAACGCCAGCACCGTATACCTGATTTTTTATGGTAATTCGGAGGCTGAACTGCCCAACTATCTGTCGGATCTGCAGACCAGCGGAGCAGACTACGGCCTTCGCATCGAAAATCACCACTATGCGGTCGATCTATCCGCTCAGATGGGTCAATTGGAACGTCTGACCTATAAGCAAGCGCACGGACTGGAACTGTTCGCCGGCGGCGAGGGCCATGGCGAGCCACCCAACATCGATTGGGCCCACGACTATCTGTCCTCAAATCAGTTCCAGAAGTTCCGCGTCACTAACTGGGCCACCTGTCCCAACTACGAGGTGGTTAAAGGTCCGGTCTGTGTTCAGGTTCGAAGATGGGGGTTCCCGCACAGCCCGGTCCACCCGCTATTCACACCCAGCCGGATGCACATCGATGTCACCTACAAGTTCTATGCCGGATTGCCCTACTTCATTAAAGAGGGCAAAATGGAGATGATCAAGGATTTTGAGCTCAACTATCTGCGCGACGACGAGTGGGTCTTCTCCGGCTACGCCTTCACCGAGACTGTTTGGATCGACCGTCAGGGTGAACTCCATGAAGGCCAGGTGCCGGAGGGTGAACAGGACGATTTGTGGGGCGTCGGTTTCTATAATCAACACAGCCGCGACGCCTTTATCGCCATCTGGCTGGAACATCAGGCCGACAACTTCGATGCCCTCTATCACAGCGGAGCTCCGGTGCTCAACTATAGCGGGCATGGCCAACTATGGAGTCGGTGGGCCGCACGCGATAACCCTCAGTTTCGGGCTGGCGCCTGCTTAAAGCAGAAAAACGCTTACCGNGTATCGCCTTATTCGGCGGAATCCGGACGGGAAGAGGTAGAGCGTCTTCGGCTTCGGTTATTGAATCCACTAGAAATAGACGCTGAGGTCGATCTGCAAAACCAAGTGATGCCAAAAATTACGGTGATGGCTGAAAATAGGCCTAACCCGGATAAGACCGACGAGACAGATAGGGCGGCTACTGCCGAGATGAAGGAGCGGATTTGGCAAGCCCTGCGCCAGGTGAAAGACGAGATGTTTTACACCGTCGACGCCAACGTGGTCGATATGGGATACGTCTACGATCTCAGCCTGAGAGGTGATGTGGCCTATATTCTGATGACCATGCCGCATCGTGGCCGACCCAAATACGGTTTTATGGCTACGCCGATCCGCCATCAATTGCTGAAACTGGATGGTATACGAGAGGTGATCGTCGATTTCACCTGGGAACCCGAATGGACGGTCGCTCGCTTAACTCTTGCCGGTCGCCTGGCCATGGGACTGAATGATGATACGCCCTCAAATCTAGACGGCTAAAACCAATCAGGCGAATTTATGACACGAAGGAATCGTTTCNTCTTTACGCTAATTTACATAATATGATACGATGATTTACCTGCCGAATGGATGATCAATACTACGTATTTGACCCTGCCGCTAGTTGAGTGACTATGGGCTTATATCAGATAATTTTTCTGGCGATTGACTATATAAAACTACCCCGATTTGTTTATTAACCCTCAACTGCTTGAAGTGAGATTAAGGCAAGTTTAGCCTATACATAACTATTGGGCTTTTACCGGGGCAAAGAATGAGAAAAGTGGCATAATTTATCTGTATTGTTACATTGCTAACGGTTAGCCTATGGGCTGCGGAAGGTGAGAAGACAGAGAACCATACCTTTGTTGATCATTAACGTCAAGGTGAAACAGGTGGACTTTGAGCNTGTGTTAATCTGCTATGATGCGGAAGATGCTGACGGGGATAGCATGACGGTTAGCGTAATAACAAGCAGTCCTTCGATGTACCAGTAACGGAACTAGAGGGGGCGGTCGGCGAAGGGGTATTATACTAGCGGTACAGGTAAGGAGATCGTGTGGACTATCACTCAGGATGTGGCCTTGCATCAGTACGGTGAGAGTTATGTGGTGGTGATGGCTGATGATAGGGTTGAACGTGCTAAGCAGATTACTTGGGAGAAGGGCGGATCAGAAATGGTGCTGATCCCAGGCGAATCTTTTCAAATGGGGGACGCTATGAATGAGCCCNAGGTTTGGATGAAGCGGTTAGGNCCAGCACATACAGTGGAACTGGGCAGATTCTATATGGATGTCAACGAAGTGACAGGGGGGAAATTCAGGAAATGTGAAGAAACGGCTTAGGCTTAAAACAGAGATCCGTCTAACGGCCAAGGGCCAAATCAAATCCGTTTCAAAGTTTGCCCCTGGACAGAAATACGATTTTGAGATTTATCAAACAGAAAAACGCCCCCAGTAGGATGTAGAACTTAGACGGATAGTGGATATCAGGGCAGAGGTAATAGACGCTCACAGGTTGAGATTACGGGCCAAAAAGNACAGAAAGGANGGTTGGATGCGGAGCCAAAAGAATACAATCGAGCTCTATCTGCGTTCCACGTTGGGGGTGAAAATAAAATCCGACAGCTTAAAAGGTTCAATATTCTATCTTA
Organism: Candidatus Poribacteria bacterium; assembly: GCA_002699335.1. The sequence continues at coordinate 21 of PACG01000171.1, read as the reverse complement.
TAGAGACAGAAATCTTAGAAC
>PACG01000170.1 GCA_002699335.1 Candidatus Poribacteria bacterium | reverse complement strand
ATCTCCGATTACGAACATTGATCAGTGACAGAAATGCCATCCAGATACCACCAGCGACAATTGAAGCAGAGATGATACTCGCGGCTAGAGTTCGACACCTGTTTCCCAGATGTTGCTGATGTATCTTTTCTTGTTTAAGGGTTTGCTCAGCTAATTTGGCCGCTTCCATTCGCATGTTTGCTCGAGCTTGCGCCTTGGTGATCTTTTCAATCACCTGAGTATCAGGTAAATACGCCGAAATTTCCTGAGTGACTTTGGGTAAATCCGCCCAGCGCGCATCCACATTCAATCGCCCATATAGCGTTGATCAAACCTTCCTTTTTTAGCATCTGCTGTGCGGTTTCCAAGTGGATCCAGATTGTAACGTCATCTTTGTTTCCACGCGGATCATGTACCTGTGAGACGGTAAATTTCTCGCCCTTCAGAGTAACCCTATCACCAACTTCGAGGCTCTCGACTATGGCAATTTCACTACCGAGTACGATTTGTCCCAGCGGTACTTTCTGCGCAATCGGTTTTTGTGGTTGCCGATGCATACGTCCGGCTGTTGTGTTCAGGCCAACAGATTCGCTGTTCAACCGTCGGCAACAAATAGTTAATGGTCACAATTTCGCTCTCAGCTAACTTTGAGGTATACGACTCTGGCATAAACTTTGAAGCATAATTGTTGGAATAAAGTTCGCTCAGGTTTTGATCTCTCGACAAAATCAAAATGTTAAACCCCAACCCTTTACTGATTTTACGCATCTGATCCTCAAGTTCTTCGGTACGCTTTTGAACGACTTGCCTTTGGTCCCATAGGATCTGCTTAGTTTTTGCAGGTCATGCACGACAAGTAATACGATGACGCTTGTACTACAAGCAACCGCAGTTATTACACCTGGCACCGCAAGTCCCAAATGAAGCTTACGGTGGCGTATCTCACCAAAGTTGCGATTCCAGTAATTGGTGCGGTATTTTAGATCTATAGTGGATGTGACATTGAATTTATGACCAGGTAAAGCTCAGGGTAAAAAGTGAGCAAGACCTGTACTTCAGCAGGAGGGAATGGTAAAAACAGGCAGATACAATTTGCGATCGGTAGCCGCATGATCTGGTGAAACCGGTGTTCGTCTGGAACCAGTCGCAATCCGAAAATGAACCTTGTGTTCCTGGAGATAGGCTTCTAGTGCCAACCCCCGACTTTGACGTCAGTACCGCATAGGGATCGTATGCTCGAAGGCTGTCGGGCGTTTTACCAACGCATCCAGATAGTGTAGTAATAATAATGAATGCCGTAAAAAAATCACCTTCGACTCAGCAGATATCCCAACTTTAGCTAAGATGGTCTTTATGGACTGGAGTTTATGTTGGCTAATACCTACCACGGCCAGCACAACAGGTTTGCGCAGTAGTTTTCTTCTGAGATAAAGTAATCGGCTGATGAAAATGTTGGCTTCCCATATCCAGCACATGTAAAAAGCTCTGACGCAGATGAATTTTCATCTTCATTGTCTCGGTAGCAACACGATGTAGTCGGCGGTATTATCGCTGTCCTCAGGCTGCAGCAAAAACCTATTGTAATCAAAAGTATTCGCCGAATTAGCTTTCGTTGGACACCTTTACTAGCTGCTTACCCAAATTCCCCCCTTTTAGCATGCTGATGAAGGCGGTCGGGGCATTTTCAAGACCGTCAGTGATAGTTTCACGGTACTGCAATTTATTCGTCTTTAGCCAGTTTGCCATCTCAGTCAGCGCTTGCTCATGCCGTTCTACAAAGTCGAACACCAAAAAACCTCGCATTCGAAGGCGCTTGACAATAAAGTGAAAGAATAACCGAGGCCCCAGTTCAGGTTGCTTGAGGTTGTATTGTGAAATCTGTCCACAAATCGAAATACGAGCACCGATATTAAAGTTGGGGAAAACTGCATCAGTTTGTGTCCCTCCAACATTATCAAAATAGACATCGACTCCATCTGGACACAACTCAGCGATTTTGGCCACGTAATCGCCAGTTGTCTTATAGTTGTAGGCAGCGTCGAAGCCAAGGCCCGAAACTATGTGTTCAACCTTCTGATCTGTTCCTGCTGAACCGATGGCTTGACAACCTTTGATCTTGGCAATCTGTCCTACTATTGATCCTACTGCTCCGGCCGCGCCAGAAATGAAAACCGTTTCTCCTGCTTGAGGCTCACAGACCTCGAGCAGTCCAAAGTAGGCGGTCAACCCCGGCATTCCCAGGATACCGAGCGAGGTCGAAATCGGCGCTAAATCTGGATCAATTTTGCGGGCATCTTCACCGGCCATTGTTCCATAGGCCTGCCAACCGAGTTGGCACTGAGCGATATCGCCAACTTGGAATTGATCGTGCTTCGATTTTACGACCTCACCAACAACACCACCGGTAATGACTTCTCGATCGCCAACCGGCGAGGCGTACGATTTCTGACTGACATTCATTCGACCTCGCATGTATGGGTCTACCGACAGGTAGATGGTTCGAACCAAAATTTCCCCTTCCACTGGGTCTGGAATTGAACTTTCGACTAATTCAAAATCGGATTCGACCGGATAACCGTCAGGTCGATTGGCTAGGATAATCTGGCGATTTAGGTCTGGCATATATATTAGTCCTCTCTAAACTTTAGTGATGAAGCGTAAATGTATCCGTTGAAACCTCTGCCTTTGCGATGAAGGTGGTATTAACTAGCCAACTTAACCCTACCAACCGGGGGTTGTCTCATGCCTTGAAGTCTCCGATTTGAGATTTTCTCTGCATGATTTCGGATCTCTTCCAGAATCTCCGGGATTTGGTGGACATCCTCACAGGTACAGAGTTGTTGGCGATAGGGTTTGATTCCCGGTAAATCTTTAAAGTAGTTTTTATAGTGGCGGCGCATCTCGTAGAGACCAACTCGCGACCCTTTCCATCGAAGTGAAAACTCGAGATGCCTTTTCAAGGTCAAGATACGCTGATCGATAGCTGGATCTGGCAAATGTTGCCCGGTCTTCAAAAAGCATTTAATCTGGTTAAAGATCCAGGGATAACCAATACTTGCTCGGCCAATCATAATCCCATCTAGACCGTACTTCTGCTTCATCTGTTGCGCTTTTTCCGGGCTATCGATATCACCATTGCCAAAGACGGGAATTCGCATTCGTGGATTGTCTTTTATTCTCCCGATCAGCGTCCAATCAGCAGCACCTTTATACATCTGCTTGCGAGTTCTACCGTGAACAGAAATAGCCTGAATCCCCACGTCCTGTAACCGTTCGGCGACTTCGATCACATAAAGTGTTTTTTCGTCCCAACCAAGCCGGGTCTTAACTGTCACCGGTAAATTGGTCGATTTGACGATTTCAGCCGTCATCTCAACCATCTTCGGGATGTCTTGTAGAATACCGGCCCCAGCGCCTCTACCGGCAACCCGTTTAACAGGACAACCGTAGTTGATATCGATAATATCGGGGGCCGCCGTTTCAGAGATTTCAGTTGCCGCTCTCATCGTCTCAATATCGTGTCCGAAGATCTGAATGCCGATCGGGCGCTCATACTCGAAAATATCGAGCTTAGCCACGCTTTTGGCTGCATTGCGAATTAGTCCCTCAGAAGAGATAAATTCCGTGTACATCACATCTGCGCCGTTCTCTTTACAAACTGCTCGGAACGGTGGATCGCTTACATCTTCCATCGGAGCGAGCAACAGTGGGAACTCTCCAACTTCAACATCGCCAATCTTAACCATTGGAATTGCTCCCCATAAACAGTTTAACTGCTTGTTCCAACTGTCCATCCTCGACTTTTATTTTAGCGATTTTAGCCTCACTGACGACGTATTGAATCGTGTTTTCCACGTTCATCGGGGTCGCAATTTCCTCTATAATCTTTTCAATCCGACGAACCGTTGCTTTGTTGAGTCCCGTTTCAGTTCCAATCTGAGCCCTCAAATCCACAGGGGATGAGACGGTGGTTTTTGGTTCCTGAATTGTGGTTTTCGTCGACCGTTTAGGGCTTTGAGATTTCCGCGATGAGCGTCGGCGTTGTCCGCTTTTTCTGATTTCACCCGCGTTAAGAGCTTGGATACCACATTCACGACAAAGATCCGCCGTCGCTGTATCAATAGTAATCGAAACAATTAGATCTGAAATGCCGCCACAGACCTCACACCCAGTTAGACTGTCGATCTGGGTGAAAATCTCCCCCTGTAACTTGAGCAGGCTATCTTTATCAGCCTTAGTTAAGCGATCTTTCTCGCAGATCGTTACGATAGATTGAGCCGATTTTTGAATCGTTTCTAAGGCGCTCATGTTTATTGAACTCCGTCTAAGTTGCGTCGTTACCAAAGTCTATCGGTTAAAACTCTACAGCAATTTCACGTCAAACTCGATCGGCAACTGTTTGGTTGGTTGGTCACTAAACTCCACCGGATATTTTCCATCAAAGCAAGCAGTACAAAAATCTTTCGGGGATTCAACGCAGTTCAACATCCCCTCAATACTCAAATATCCCAAAGAATCGGCACCAATATACTTACAGATTTCATCGATGGTCCAAGAACTGGCAACTAGTTCTTTTCGAGTCGGAGTGTCAACTCCATAAAAGCAAGGGAAACGATTGGGTGGTGATGAGACTCGAAAGTGAACTTCTGTGGCTCCACCCTGTCGAACCAGGGACACAATTTTTCGCGAGTTGGTTCCACGCATAATCGAGTCATCGACAACGATCACTCGTTTCCCCTTTAGTACATTTCCGATTGGATTGAGCTTGACGCGGACCATCAAATCCCGTACCTCTTGCGACGGGTGCATGAAGGTTCGACCAACGTATGGGTTACGATACAATCCAAATTCAAATGAGGTTTCCGACTCTTCTGAAAAGCCTAAAGCAGCGATAGTGGCCGAATCAGGTACGGGAATTACAATATCCGCCTCTACCGGATGCTCCCTTGCCAGTTGACGACCAAACTCCCGTCTGGGTTGATTTGCCAGGCCATTAAAAACGGTGCTATCAGGCCGGGCGAGATAAATATACTCGAAAATGCACTGCGACAGGTTGTCGGGTTGAACCCCGACTCGAAATGACTTAGGGGGCTCACTCGTGCTGGTAATAACCACCATTTCACCTGGTTCAATCTCTCTGACGGGTGTAGCTTGAGTTACATCGAAAGCACAAGTCTCCGAAGCCAAAACGTAGGCATCCTCGAGCCTTCCGAGCCAAAGCGGACGAAATCCATTAGGATCTCTGGCACCGATCATGATTGACTTACCGAGAAATACCAGTGAATAAGCCCCTTGTACTTTTTGTAAGGCATCAATAATCCGATCCTCTAGCAACAGTTGCTGCGACCGGGCAATCAGATGGGCGATTACCTCTGTATCGGAGGTTCCGTTGAAAATAGATCCGGTCTTTTCCAGATCTGTCCGAACCTGATAGGCGTTGACCAGATTACCGTTATGGGCAATGCCTAACGGACCTCGTGAGTATTGACGAACGAGGGGCTGCGCATTTTCGAGATTACTACTACCGGCTGTGGAATAACGATTGTGCCCAATAGCGAGATGCCCCTCCAACTGAGCCAATACATCCATATCATCAAAAACTTCTGTGACTAACCCCATTCCCCGGTGGTAGGAAAAGGTTTGTCCTTGAGATGCAACAATACCAGCGCTTTCCTGACCCCGGTGCTGAAGGGCACGTAGTCCCAAATAGGTCAACTCGGAGGCTCTACGATGTCCGAAGATGCCAAAGACACCGCATTCGTCCTTTGGTTTGTCGTCGTCAAAGATGGAATTAAGTTGCATTAAGACAGTTTAGTCAGAGCCTGGGCTTGATTTTCTGAGCCTGTACAAAGTCAGGAGATTAGTTCTGATTCGGTAGACTTCTCATCGGCCCGGTGCCAATCGAATCGGTAACCGAGAATTCCACCGACTGGAGCAGATACTGTGTATAACAGCTCAGGCGGAAGGCCAATTTTTAAGAGGAGGTGAACCGGTAGAGAGAGGAGGGATGCAATCGGGCGAATCACCAGAATTAACAGATGAAAAAGGGTGTGAAAACCAAACTTAGATTGATACTGCAGGCTACCAACACCTGACATGGATTCAATCAGTGTTTGCCAGTCAAGTTTGGTAATCATTATCAATACGGCCAAAGTCGGCGGCCCCAGAAACGCCCCCTGCCACACGTGTCGCAGATTACAGTCTTGGCCAAATTGTTGCGCAACCCATTTCACACCATAAGCAACGCCTACAACACCAAGACCATAAGTTAGCAAAAAAGCGGCCAAAGTAAAAAGGCCAATCCAGAACCCGTGGTGAATTCGGTCGCCGATAATAACTTGTAGAAATAGGTTGTTGGTGAATAGATAACCCACCGAAACAAGTATAACTCCGGCTATACTACCCAGCCCAATTTGGCCCAACGTCATCAGTCCAGTGCTTCGATTTTCCATTATTTCGACAGGCCGATTTATCCTTTGCAAGAGCGCGGTGATTATAGCATCGCACCTGCAAAGGTGTCAACTAACCGTGAGCTCTCTCCTTCAGGGTCATTCAGCTCTTAGGTATAATGCAACGCAAGACATACAGGTGAAATTTCACTCTGTCTAGCATTACAGAACTTAACCGAATTATTTGCTATCCCTACCCACCTCTAAACGCGTCGCCAATCCACTTACACCAACCGAGGCCTGGAGGGAGATCGGCAAATATCACAGATCAGAGACAATCCGTAAGATTTATCTAAACGAGCGATTAATACCTACGCTTACTTCATCTCTGAAATTTGTTAATGATGGACCGCGGGAAAAAGTTAAGCAATTAGAGAGGGTAAAATTAGAGGCGGAAATGAGACAGGGCTATTTGGAGAATAAATTCGATCAGGCAAAACTCAACCAGGATTAGCAAAGTCTTGATACGAGAAGAAGGCTTTTTCCTGGGCGATCACGGCCGGTATGACAAGCGATTTATCTATGAAGAGTCGCCACGTATGCCGTTTATTATGCGCTATCCGTGCGAGATCAAGGCGGGCACGGTCAACGACGGGATGATTCTCAACTTCGACTTCGCGCCGACGTTTCTCGATTACGCCGGGGGTCAATACGCATGACGAGAGACCAGGCAGCAGTTTCCGTTCCCTAATGCAGGTGGAGTTGGCGCACCTCAATGTATTACCGCTACTGGATACACCCGGCTCACCGCAGTATCTACGACGATCCCCCTTATGCCCAAATTCAAGCCGAATTGACGGCGAAGTTGGACCGGTTGCAAGCTGAGGCTGGCGACCAACCTAATTCTTACCCGGCTAGTCGGTCCCACCGGGGGACACGGTGGGCTACTGCGCGGGGAAAGTATCAAAAATGATTGTCCCACTACTATCTGTTTTATCTCAATTCAGCTCAAACCTCTCTACGGACAAACAACTGTAGCTCTTCCTTGCCCCTTATATCCTGATTTATTGTAAACTCACATTGATCAGCACAAACGCAATAATTTCGATTTAACCGCCACACATCATTTGCGCCCATATTTCCGGTGAATCCACCTCCACACCTGGCCTGACGATCCCTGGCATGTAATCCTCTCATTCACTGTTGGAGGTGCTCATGCAGAAATTAAATATCAAACGGCTCGATCAGCACGCAATTGTGGCTGCAGTCATTGATGACTTGACGATGGTGCAGATTGTAGATGGGCTAGTTAGCCTCGACTTCCAAGAAAAGGTCTCGACGGGGATGGCCCTCAAGGCCATGATCCTGAATGGGCTCGGCTTTTCAAATCGGCCATTGACGCTGACCGCACAGTTTTTCGCAAACATACCTCTGGAGCATATTTTGGGCCCTGGAATCACCGCGAAACACTTCAATAGGCACCAGATTGGCCGGCTTGAGAATGTAGAGAGGCGGATACAATCATTGGATAGCACTAGCGTTCCACCTTTGGAGTTGACCCTGATTGGGAGGGAGAATTGCCTGCTGAGCCCCATGGCTTCTGCAAAGACCATCGACCAGGTCTCAAGCCGGTGGTGGTTGAATTGATCCTTGCTCAACAGGGTGGGATCCCTAGATTCATCAAGCTCCATAATGGGAAAGCGAGTGACAGCGTCGTGTTTGGTCAACCTACCAAAGCCTTGATGCCAAGACTGAAGGAATTGGGTGAAATAGGGATTTTGGTCGCCGACAGCGAACTGGGCACCAAAGATGGCTCTGGCAGATCCAATTCATCAGCCGGATCCTCAGCACAAACAAGCGGGAGAAAGGGCTCACTGAACGGGCGGTCGAAGGCCCAGAAAGGTGGTCCCTGCTGTCGAACGAGTACCGTTCCAGTGCCATCATGTGGAACACTATGGCATCCAGCAAGGATGGATTGTCTTTGACTCCGCCACAGGGCCCGGATTGGCCTTCAACAAACCGCGGCCAAACGGGTGGTGAAAGGAGATAGCGGCCGCAAAGAAGACAATCCTCCACCCGTGTGCCAAGGACTTCTGTGGTGTGAGTGAGGCGCAAACGCCCCTCACTCAAGAAGTGAAAAAGCTCAAACTTCTACGGCTGGTCGATCAAGGGGTCACCGTCATCAAGCGGGATGCAAAAAGAGGGAACCCCGCCCCCCAAACCCCAGTGAAACGGGTGGATTGGAAGTGCCATTTGAGGATCGACCTAGACGAAAATGCCGTGGCCAAGAAGATCCGGTTGGGCAGCCGTCTTGTGTTGGCAACTAACCTCGCCCCCCAGGAACTTGATAAATGGGCAATCCTCGATAGCTATAAAGCCCAAAGTCGCGTGGAGCCAGGCTTCCGATTCATCAAGAGCCAGACCTTTGTTACCGAGGCTCTCTTCTGGGAAAAACCGGCTCCTATCGAAGGCTTGTTGAGGGTGAGGTCTCTGTCATTGCGGGTCTACTCCATGGCCCAGCTGAAGCGATGGCGTTGATTGATTGCCTGTGGCCAGACTATTCCAACCCAGATTCGGCCCCCGATTTGGAACCCGAGCCGGAGGTGGGTATTTCAACTATGTGAAGGGATTAACTTGATCGAAATGTCCATTGGAGACACCTGGATTGGCTAAGTAGGTAGGATAAACAAGGTTGGCTGCACAGTGATCAGATGCCTTGGTAAAGGGGTGCTGCGGCTTTATTCTGATTTTTCTGGGCTGGGGGACTCAATGTGAGGTAAGGTGTTATTTTATTTTTTTTTCATTTTGTCAAGAACTAACCATTTTCGGGTCCACATTCAATTCTAAAAAGTTGACACCCCATCTAAATCATGTTCTGATTACATTTACAGAATGGCTAAGCCAAGGCCCAAAAAAGACACGCTTGACGATATAGCGTGGGTCTGCTATAGTGTATTGAGAATCGTTAAAATCCTTGTTATATCAGGGAAAAATGGAAGAGTGGTAATCGGTGGAAGAGTTCGGTGACAAGCTCTATACAAAGGGTGACTCAAGTTCTGGTTCTGGAGGGGAAACTTATGCGTATCAAAATCGGTATTTGCGGTGTTGGTAGCTTTGCTAATTCCTTCATTCCTCTGTTTAAGGCACACCCCCAAGTGGCTGAAGTCATCCTCTGCGATCTGGATGCGGTAAAGCTGAAAGAGAAAGCAGAGCGATTCGGGGTATCTGAAGTGTGCCCGTCGCTTGATCAACTCTGCCGGACTGACGTTGATGCCATTGCTCTCTTCACCCAGCATCATCTGCACGGGCCACAAGCGGTTCAGGCCCTTCAAAATAGTAAGCATGTATATTCAGCCGTTCCACCAGCCATATCTCTGCCCGAAATTACCGAACTGATCAGAACTGTTGAGCAAACGGGTAAGATCTATATGCTGGGTGAAACCAGCTACTATTATCCTTGCGCGATTTATTGCCGCCAACGATTTGGCCAGGGAGATTTTGGTGCGGCGGTCTATGCCGAGGCAGAATACTACCATGATTATTCACACGGTTTGTATCAGGTTGCCCAGTGGCGTCACGGCAGTGAGTGGGAAAAATACTACGGTAAACCACCTCTTTTTTACCCAACCCACTCCGTCAGTATGGTTGTCTCTGTAACCGGGGCCTACGCTACCCACGTCTGCGGCATGGGGGTTGTTGATCGGCATGAAGACAATCTCTATGCCCGTGAAGACAACGTCTGGAAAAACCCCTTCAGTAATGAAACCATCCTCTGCCGAATGTCGGATGGTAGTACAGCCCGTTTCAATGAATTCCGCCGAATTGGCCACCCGGGTACAGTTGGCATGCGGTTATACGGCACCCAGGCCAGCTATGAAGAACAGGTCAGCAGCCAAATGTGGGTGACAAAGGATCGGGGGGCATGTATTGACCTTTCGAGGGAGTTGGCTTGTGAGGGACAGCCTGCCAAACAGGTCGATGGCCCGATGGCAAAAGTGACAGGAGCGGATGGAACTCATTTAGGCGTGTCAAAAGTCCATTCGGTACGACGATTACCACAGGAATTTATTGGCCTACCCAACGGACATCGTGGTTCGCATCAATTCCTGGTTGATGATTTTGTGACCGCTTGCATTAGGAACCAACTGCCACCTAATAATGTATGGCAGGCGGCACGCTATCTGGTTCCTGGCTTGATGGGTCACCAGTCAGCCTTACAGGATGGACAGTTGATGGAAGTACCGGATTTCGGAGACCCACCGGGATAAAAGGCTTTCAACGTAGCCCCAAGACTTCGTAAGAGTGATTCTCCTCGAATTGTTAACNGNNCTGATATTGATGAACTTAATTGCATCAAAAACCATCTGCTAATCCTATTCCTGTAGGATATCAACTCGTCTGGAATNNAGAATTTGATNTCGCCGGCAAACCCGATCAAAATCGCTGGACATTTGCAAGCGGATTCGTTCGAAACCGAGAACTGCAGTGGTCTCAAACCGAAAATGCCTTTTGTGAAAAAGGTAAGCTAATAATTGAGGTCCATCGCGAACGCAAACCTAACCCTAATTATCAGCCGGCTAGCAGGAACTGGAAAGAGAACAGGCCATGGATCGAATATACTTCGGCTGGCATTCCCACAAGAAACAGAGTAAGTTGGAAATACGGCCTATTTGAAATTGAAGCCAAAATCAACGCCCAAAATGGGCTTTGGCCGGNGATATGGTTTCTGGGTACATTTGGAGAATNGCCCAGTTGTGGTGAGATCGATTTAATGGAATATTACCAAGGNAATATTCTGGTCAACGCCTGTTGAGCAGTGAAGAAACGCTGGCAAGCCTAATGGGATGCCAGTAAGAAATCGCTAGTCTCTTTAAATGAGATGGATTCGGACCAAAAGTTCCGTCTCTGGCGGATGCAACGGAACAGCCAAAAGATTGTTTTACCTGTGGATGGAGAGGAACTAAACACAATTAATTTGAGTCAAACAATCAATAAAAATGATAGGGAACCAGAAAACCCATTCCATCAACCGCATTACCTGCTACTAAACCTGGCAATTGGAGGTAGAAATGGATGAGAGCTGCAGCATACGCCTTTCCCCAGTCGATATGAAATCGAATATGTCTGTGTTTATCAGAGGGTTGATAACAGCTGGCAATAAAACCCATCCAATTGTGAAAGGCAACCCAATCGACAACCGAATTCCTTAAAACCATCACCACTTTCCATCGATATTTCACCACTAACCCAGGCCCAAACAGCCAACTCCGACAACCATTTATGNAAGCTCAAAGGACGATAAATGACGAACAAGCCNCATCTTCCCCCGTCGCCTCTCGATAANAGTCGAGTCACCGTTACTGCGATAGAGAGCGTGCAGGTGTGGGATTTTTTTCCCGATCTCTTGCTGGTACGAATTCACACCAACGAAGGCATCATTGGTCACGGCGAAACCTATTATTGCGCTGAAGCGGTGCAGGCCATGCTACACGACTGGATGGCACGGCGACTATTGGGCCAAGATGCTCTGGCTATCGAATCACACTGGCGTTTCCTCTACGAGCGGGCGGCCAATTTTGGGGTGCGGGGTACTGAACTCCGCGCATTGTCGGCTTTGGACCTAGCACTGTGGGATATTTTGGGTCAGGTCTGCAACCAACCGGTGTATCGCTTGCTCGGTGGCCCCGTGCGTGACAAGATTCCGGTCTATAACAGTTGTGGCAATCCGCAATATGGCCCCAGCCGGACTGGGCGCAAAGGCTGGCCGGGTTTTGGTTCCATCGGCGATCCTGGACCGCTGGGTGATTCCTGGAAACTTTTCCACGAGCCGGTGGCCCTGGCCCAGGAACTGGTTGACTTAGGTTACCGAGGGTTGAAAGTCTGGCCCTTCGATCAGGCCGCCATTGAATACGGCCCGGCCTGGATTCCACAGCGGGCCATCGAGGCGGCAGTGCAACCACTACGCGACATACGTGATAAGGTTGGGCTGGAGCTAGACATCCTGGTCGATGGACACGCCCACTTTCAGTTACCAGCGGCGTTGCGTATTGCCGATGCTTTACGCGAGGTGCAGCCGTTATGGCTGGAGGACGTGATTAAGATGGATAATCTCGATACGGTAGCCGATTTTCGCCGCCAAAGTCGGATGCCAATCTCTGTCAGTGAGATGCTGTTAAGTCGTGCCGACTACAANTCGGTGCTGATCAGCCAAGCAGCTGACTACGTGATGATTGATCCGACCTGGGTGGGTGGGATTTCGGAGACCAAACGTATCGCCCACTTGGCCGAGACCTACAACATACCGGTCAGTATGCACGACTGCACCGGCCCGCTAACCCTGTTTGCCGGACTNCACGTCGGGGCAGCNGTGGCCAATTGCTGCTATCAGGAAACTGTGCGTGCACAGATCCAGACGGTGTACAAAGAACTGATCGACGTTGAAGTCGAGATTAACGACGGCTTTGTAGACTTGCCGACAGATACAGGACTCGGCGTGCGATTGAATCCAGATCTGTTCAAACCGGAACGGCCAGGATACCGGATTTCAAAATTCTGACCACGGTTAGCAATGCCAATAAAGTTAGCTTTCGCATGGGACTGTTACTGGCTCGGCTTCATCCGGTAGCGGTCGGCGGATATTTGCCACTGAGAGCCAACTCCCGATCTCGCCGAACCCGGGCCAGGTAGTCCCGCATACTTTCCAGATTGAACTCTTCAATGAGATCATCGCTCGACATCTCAGGAAGTTGTGAACCAAAAACTACCAGACATTCCTGTGGCAACCACTCACAATAGGCCGCCGTGCCACCGTATTTCTGATATAGTTTCTGTAACCGCCCAATATTCTCATCATGGTGTAGCAACCGCCGATCCAAGTCCAATTTGGCTGATGTAACGGGTGAACTACCAGTCGCATCACTAATGTTGCGATTAAGCGCTACAATTTCTCGACCTCCTATATCTACAAAGGTGGATTGACGAGAATAAGTAGCTCCGATATAGAAGCCAAACTCAATTGCCCACTTGGTCAACATCCGTTGCCCCTGCCACATTGATGACCAAATAACCAACTCAGATCTGTTTCGGCATAACTCGGAACCGACTTCCCAGTAATTGATATCAAAACAAATACTGAGTCCAACCCGACCAAAGTCAGTCTGGAAAGCAGGAGTTTCTGTTCCTGGTATAATCCCAAGATCCAGTTCAGCATGGGTAGGAAAATTCTTATGGTAGACACCGGTAATCTGACCCTCTCGATCAATCAAAACGGAACTATTATATCGGTTCCCATTCTCAATGGTTCCTAGTGGACAAACAACATAGAGACTATGTTGTCTAGCCTTTTGGGACATGGCAGTGACCGTGGGTCCATCAAGGGGTTCAAATTGCCATGGATTCTCGGCACCGAGGTAGTTACAAATTTCNGGGAAGGCGACCAGATCACTTTGCAGCTCGGCTGCGTGATCGATATACTGCGACATTCTGACCAGTGTACGATTTAAACGATCAGGTTCATCACTTGATAGCGTGGGAAAACTAACCAACGAAATTATTGCTTCTCGATCCACTTATTTTCTCCTGTAGACTTTAAGGTAAACGCACCGATTTCGTCATAAAACCAATTTGTACACTCTTTGGGACGAACTCGTGGANGCTAGATGAATGACATAAATTATTACGCGGATTTTGATCTTTAGCAAGCTGAAAAAGGCAACNCCCCTGAAGTCTCTGGTTTCTCGTGTCCACAAATGCGACAGGCCTTCAGCAGGTGGCCAAGACACTGGAATGCGACTACTATTTTGCCACCTATTACGCTTGCTAGACCAGTACATTATCTGATGATTAGTATTGATACTGTCAGTTTCACACCCTAACATTGATTTCATTCAAATAAGTTGCTAAGATATTATATNCTGCCGAATAATTNCGGGAAATATCAGGATTGAATTTGGGATTGTTCGCAAGTTAATTTCCAGTTGCTCATTTGAGTTGGAATGTAAAGTAGGAGGCTTGAAATGGTCTTAACACACAACCAAATATCGAGTTATGAACATCATGGATTCTTAATCTATGGCCCTATCCTGTCAGAAAAAGACTTGAAAGATTTACGTCAACGCATCGATCAACTTGCTTCGGGTGAACATCCCAATGCGGGGAAAATTGGAGTACGTTTAGAGGCTGCAACTCAGAAAGGAGAACTGCAAGAGACTTCAAAACGTGACAAGGTTTGGCAACTTTTAGATCCGCACCTGTACGATGATATGGTTTTCAAACATGCCAGAAAACCGGCAGTACTAGACATTGTCTCTGAACTTCTTAGTACAGATAATATAAAACTATTCCATACGCAGACTTTAATGAAACCGGCTTTTCACGGCTCAATCGTTTCCTGGCATCAAGATTCCGCCTATTGGACGTCGATTAGTCCTCCCGCGCTGGTTAGTTGCTGGACAGCATTAGATGACGCTACAGAAGAAAATGGTTGTGTACGCATGTTATCTGGNAGCTATAAAAAAGGACTCTGGCCTCATGATCGTAGAGATTTCCTACACGCGCAAGGCGTTGATGTTTCGGAAGCAACGCCTGTAGTGCTGAAAGCCGGCAGTTGCAGTTTTCACCATAGCTTAACTGTACACGGAAGTTTCGAGAATAAAACACCTTACCGCCGTAGAGGGTTAGTAACTAGTTATATGAGAGCCGACTCTAAATGGGTGGGAAAAGGTGATAACAAGCCGCAGTTTTCACTGTTGCGTGGTCAGGAGTTTCCTGACAGTGTTTAGCCAAGGTAACTCTGAAGAGTAGCCTATTCTATTTTATAGATGCAGGTCNAATGAAGCAATATGTATGCGAAAACCTAGACTTTCGTACAACTTAAGTGCGGCTATTCTGTAAAATTGAGTNCCAACTTCTGTTAGGGGAACACAAGTGTCATTAAGGTAATTTAGAGCACTCAACATTAATGCCCGACCTAATCCAACACCGCGGTGTTCCTCTGAGACTCCTGTCCAACCAATCCCGCCTGGAGAGGAGCCGTCAATTTTCTTTCTATCGTGTAAAACCAAACCGGCGCAAATTCCTACAGGGCAACCATTATGTTCAGCAAAGAAGAAACCTGGTGGGTCGAAGTCTGACTTCATATTAACGCCCAAGTAATTTTGGGTCCAGAAATCGGACGCCGTGGATGAACTGGCAAAAATTTCATTTTTGACTTGTGCCCAGATTTGATCATCACCCTCTCGAAACATCCTCAGTTGATAACCAGATTTAATTGTTGGAGGATCATTATTGTATCCCTGCATATTTAACCGCAGAGTCAATTGCCCATGCTCAATCCGTATACCGGATAAATCCAAATGCTCTATCAATCGTCGATAAGGAGCATCCAACCATTTAGAAACATGGATTTTCTCGGCGCCTTTCTTCTTCAAGTCGAGGATACATGCTTGCATAGGTTCGAAACTGAAACATTTATCCCTAAAATTTCTTTTAGTACACGCCCAATGGATAATTCCCTGACAGGGCTCCAGCATATCTCCGTAGGCGAAACTAACTAACTCGCCGCCCATCCACCCGGCGAAAGCCATCGGTTCCTTTGAGGCTATTATCTCTTCAGCTTTCCATGCCTCAAACCCTTCTGTATCATCATATACATCGTTTATAAGACATCTGGCTATATCTAAGTTTCGGGGATTGAGTTGCTCGGTGTTCATTCTTTATCTCCGTTATCAGCAGTACACATATTAAAATCGCAAACAATCTTTATCAGGAAAAGGACAGACCTGGCCGTTAATCATTGAGACTGTTGAAGAATTATTCCCNGAGCCGATCCCCTCAACTCTTATCTTAGCCGAAGCTTTAAACTGATTTATACATCCTCGACAAGCAGAATTACACAACCTGATTGCGATCACCTGTCGACTGGGGAAGGTACTCAGTTCAAAATTGCCAGACGTTGTCTCTTCTATCTCCTACTTACTCGTGCTGCTTAGCCCCTACGTTACGATCCGAGGTGGANGGCTCGACGCAGCGCCGGGGTATCGAGTGAACGAGTCAGACGAAAAATACAGGCCGGTCTGTTGGGATGTCCACTGTAAATGAAAATATGTTGCAGACCGCGTTGCTGATCGATAACAGCAGCGGCAGGATGAAAACCGTCAGCGGAAGTATAGAATGTCCCCCGGCAAGCCAACAGACAGCACTCGCGTCNCCATTGCCCGGTCTCCCAGTCTTCAGGGGCCAGGCGCCACAACCAAAGTTGCATGCGATATCGTTCGGAACGGATTACCTCAAATTGCTAAGNCAGCGGATTAAGGGGCAAATCTACTGTATCCACATAGCGCGGATTCTGGAGATTGGTGTCAAAAACGACCAGTGCATGCCCCGGTGCCCATTGAATCTGTTTGTGGGTGCGGACTTCTGTCTGGTCGCGGGCAACAAACAGAAACTGATCTTGGTGATATAAGGCGGCTGGTTCGTACTGATAAAATTCGGTGTTGTGCTCTTCCACCTGCCAGGTGGCACCACCATCGCTGGAACTGAGAATAACCAGTTGTTGGCTATACCTGTGGTAGGCATTGACTTCACCGAACCAATTGCCGAAAGCCAGTAACCCGTATTGTGGACGATCTAGCAAACGGGGGCCCAGGTTGGCAATCTGGTAGGGGAAGGTGTCTTCACGCAGAGCAGTAGCGAAGTGCCTCCAGCTGTTTCCTTCGTCATCGGAGCGAAAGACACCGTGGTTGTTGATAGCTACTATAGATAAAGATGGTAAAGACAGAGCCTAAAAACGTGTTGCCAAAACATCTGCTATTTGGCTATCTTTCTTATTTTCTTAGTAATGGATAGACAACATGTCCGCGAACGGACCAATCATCCCGTTCCGAGACAGACCAATTTCTCTTCAGCTTCCCGCTTTGTTAGTCTCTCCCTCCCCGAAATATGGCGTTGAACCTTTAGAGACACTCAATGCGTCTCGTGCCATCAGGCGGGTCTATTTATCACCAACTCATTTATCAATGCAGCTAAGATCCCCNGCACGAAAGAAAACCTGGTGCCTATTCTAGATGAGGATTCACTGTACTACGTTATCGGTGGCGAGAAATGGGGCACGAGTTGTTGGATGTTTGGGAAAAAGGTCCNGAGGATGTTCCAAACGCCAAGCCCGGCNCCGGCCCTGAAAAACAACCGCAGCGGCTCAGCAAAACCTANGGTTTCGGCAGCACCCCGGTTCCGCTCCGATGATGGAGAGAGCGTCGTCAGGAATCTCTCAGCCTGCCGGAGGTCTCGTCGGGAGTTCCCTACCCGCGCCAGCAGCACTGAGTGGCCATTTAGCCTCACTCCTCGACGATGTTGTTCTTCAGGCGCCCCTCGTCTAACCCCTCGAGGAGGAAGCCGTTGTCGTGGATCTCCCTCCAGTTTGACAGCAAGGTGTCCTTTCCGGCTGTGGTCGGCTCGTGGCTGTAGGCTGAGCCCTCACGAATAACCACCGGGGTTTTCGCATCGGCCGGGCAGCCGAAGGCATGGAGGTGCTTTCGGTGCATGACGAAATTCGGACCGCCGGGCCTGACACAGCGGTACTCGGTCAA
>PACG01000169.1 GCA_002699335.1 Candidatus Poribacteria bacterium | reverse complement strand
CTCTCAGCCCGTCTCTCAGCCCGTCTCTCAGCCCGTCTCTCAGCCCGTCTCTCAGCCCGTCTCTCAGCCCGTCTCTCAGCCCGCATTGTAGCAGATTTAACCCCTGATATCAACTACCTCTTTGGCAATTACCCAGGAAATCTCATCCGTTGTGTGGTTGGTTAAAAGATTGGTATTGGGGATGATTGCTACTGGACCAATTACGTTCTGTGACGGCATCTTCCAGTAAACGAATATTCCGCTTAGCAACTTCACCTTTGAAGTTCAGGGTTTCTTTCGTCGTCCGGATCGTCAGCCGATAAAGATTTATCTCTTCTTCGCTATTGGGATAAGTAACGTCGAAGGTTGAGATATTATCCAGATTTATGTAAATAGTAGTTTGGCTGGTTGCACTGTTTCCGTCGTTAGTCAGTGGGATGAAATTACTCAATCGATAGACCTCCTTTACAGTTTAGCATTTTATTCTACCCGCATTCTCAGAGCGGGGCAATACCTTAATCAAAGGAATCGGATTAATTGCAGTTATGCCAGGCTGTCATTTCAAGGCATTGACCTGAAGTACAAAGCGTGATATGGTGTGATTAACTTCTAAGTTTGGGAGATCACACTATCATGAGTGATTTAGAATTGCAACAATACCTATTTGATTTACAGGGATATTTGGTAATTGAGAATATCTTGACACCGACAGAGGTAGTGACACTAAACCAACTGATTGATCAACAGCACCTGCCCACTCCAGATAAACAGTTAAGATTCGGCAGTGCAGCCGGAGGGGCGCCGGCCGGGCCAGGATTTTTAGCTTGGGGGCAGCCCTTTTGCAACTTACTCGACCATATGGAAATCATGCCGATTCTGAGGCTTCGGTTGGGAGATTGTTTCCGACTTGATCGTATCTACGGCATCCAAATGTGCCATGGGATGCGACAAGGGCACTTACACGCTGATTACGGCGCAACTTCGCCTACCAGCAAGTCTCTACCTGGAGAATACCATCACTTTGGTGTAAATGAAATTCTTAGCGGCTTCACCGTTGTCGCCTGGAGCCTGTCTGATGCAGGACCCGAATCCGGGGGGTTTTGCTGTATCCCGGGTAGCCATAAAAGCAACTATAAGTTACCACAGCAGATCTTTGATGATCCGGTGCAAGCCTCTTGCGTCGTAATTCCATCGGCTCCCGCCGGTTCGGCCGTTTTGTTCTCTGAAGCACTAACACATGGAACGGCAGCCTGGTATGGAGAACATCAGCGACGGACACTTCTTTATAAATATTGTGTGTCGCACACAGCGTGGTCGGCGAGACGTGTCTCCCCCCCGGATAATGTGAAACTGACTCCCCGTCAGCGAATCTTATTCTCTGAACCGGCAGATCCCTACCGATTCTTTCCTTCCCTCTTTGAAGAGGCCGAAGACGACAACAAAAAGTGAATTGCTAATCTTTCCAAACCAGATGGCTGACCAAGATCTACTCACGCCAGACAGGAGCACGAAAACTGTTAGTACGTGAATCCTCAAAAATACCGAACAAATAAAACCGCATGAAATCTAGCTTTCCGATTCGTGCGGTTTTAGTTGGACTTTCCTGGATTATTTTCCAAAGTGCAACTGCTTCCTATATACACGGTAATAGTCTTGGTCAGCTAATTGCGAACCATCTACCGTTAGGTGGATTATTCTTCCTAACCTTACTGGTATTAATCGTCAATCCTCTAATCCATAAGATCAATGCCTTGATGATCTTTTCAGTCTCAGAACTGGTTATTATTTGGATTATGATTTCGGCGGCCTCTGCTGTTCCCGGTTACGGAATGATGGAGTTTTTGTTCCCGGTACTGGTTGGACCGCTACAAAATGCAACACCACAAAATCAGTGGAAGGAGGTTTTGCTACCACATTTACCCGATTGGTCGTACATCTCAGATCTACAGGCAGTTACGACATTTTTCCAGGGCGAATCATCTGTACCGTGGTCGGTATGGACGATCCCCGCCGCTTTCTGGCTGAGTACTAGTTTAGCCCTGTCGGTGATCGTTATCTGTTGGAGTGTATTGATTCGCAGGCAGTGGGTAGAGCAGGAACGCTATCCATTTCCACTAGTGCAAATTCCGAAGATGGTTGTTACGCCGGCATCAGGGCAAATTTTCAACCATTTTCTTCGAAAGCGCCTCTTGTGGGTTGGTCTACTAGCATCTATTGGCATCCACTTACTCCGAGGGTTACACCGCTACGATCCGTCGATTCCTTATATCAAAATCGCTTATAGTTTCGCTCCATTAATCACGGAAAAGCCTTGGGTAGCGCTAGTTCGAGGCTGGCCACTTTGGGGACGGATCTACTTGGCTGTAATCGGTGTTACCTACTTTCTACAATTGGATGTCTCGTTCAGTCTTTGGTTTTTCTTCCTGTTCTATAAACTTCAGGAGGTCGGCATTTTAGCTTTTTCAATTCGAGGTGTCTCGACGCAACAACAGGTCATGGGCGCAGACTTCGTCTTAATCGGCTTCTTGACTTGGATGGGGCGGCGACACTTGCAGTCGGTTTTTCTGGCGGTTACCGGCTCAGCAAAATCGTCTGCACAGGATAACCAGTTGATGTCTTACCGACTGGCAATAGCTGGCATAATAGTTGGTGGAATAACATTTGTCACCTTGTTTAGCTCAGCAGGCATGTCGCCACTGGTAGCAATTGTATTTTTGATACTACTTTTGGGTTTGGCAACAATTACTTGCTGGATGGTAGCAAACGCAGGAATGTTATTAGTCAATGTCGGTTTGGCGCCGTTTTCCCTGCTTACCACATTCCTTGGCTCTCGCCCAATCGGACGAACTAATTTAACCCTGTTGGCCTTTGACCGTTCAGTGCAATCTCACTGGTCTTCCGAATCACTGATGCCTTATGTGATGCAAGGACTACGGTTATCCGATCAAGTTAACCATCACCAACGGAAGCTGATCCCTTTGATGCTCATCTCCATCTTGATCGCGATTGGTATAGCCTACGTTTGTTCATTGAAGTTTATCTATTACCAAGGAGCAACTAGTTTGGAAGGTTGGGTTTACAATTCATTTGGCTTCCGCGGTTTAACGCAAGCCTATACTGCCATTCAAAACCCATATGACCCGAGTCTATCGGGTATTATTAGCGCAGGTGTCGGGGGAATTTGGACCGGATTCCTGCTGTTTATGAGACAACGCTTTCTGTGGTGGCCATTTCACCCGATCGGTTATATTGTCGGTATTACCTACGCCCCCTGCCACCTCTGGTTTTCTACCCTCTTAGGATGGACTATCAAAATTGTGCTCCTCAAATTCTTCGGAGTAGGAGCTTACCGCCGATTACAACCGTTGTTTCTCGGACTAATTTTAGGTGAGTATTTCATGTCCGCCTTCTGGATCTTCGTCGGTTTACTTACTCGAGTCAGCTACTGGGGACTACCTCACTAACGAACCTATCGGAAAAAGTGCTTGAAAAAATAGACTGCGACCACTACCATACTAACCGCACCCGCCAGCAGCAGATAGGCCGCTCGCTCAAAACCTTTTTTACCAGAATCGAATTTATATATCTTCTTCATTCCAATCAAGGATCACCTTAAAAAGTATCGTTCCACCCATCCAGCGATAAAGATCAGCAACCCACCCTTTACAAGCTGGTAGTGGCAAAAGCTAAAAGTCCACTGTCTCATCAGAGAGTGTACAATATCTTTGCTCCAAGATATCTTCGCCACCCTCGAGCAATTCTTATACCATTGTGGTTTTCTGCTTCTTCCCTATCTTACCCACCAAATTTTATCCTACCAAAAAGCAGTACCTCTTGTCAACTACCTAAAAGCCCAAATTATCCGGTGTTAATGGATCTGTTCCGTTTGTGGCTTCGNCTCANATGGAATCCCAGTTTCATAATGTAATAACTATGTCTTAGTTCAGAATGACCTGATACGATCCCCTTGCTTAGGGCTAGACTGGAAAAGCCGTGCCCATAGCAACCTCCTACCGGGAAAGCGACTGTATTTGGTAGCAGATCCTTCCGAAGGGCTTACCCAACGACTGAGTGTCTCTAAGAAATTTCTCTTGGGAGTCTAGTGGANGGAAATGACAACAGAGTTCTCTTCATATTTTTATTGCGACCTCCAATGAAAATGGAGTATAGTGTGAGTCGCTATATCACGAGGTCGTATGGCAAATCGGGTTATGTATTAGGCGCATGTCACAAGGGAACAGACAATGAACCGAAGTAGCTTAAGGATTGGAATTATTGGTGCAGGTAGAATGGGGCGTGCCCATCAGCGAGCCGTTGTTGCTTACGGGGCCGAGGTTGTTGCCGTTCAAGACATTCGCCCGGAAACCGCACAGCAGGTGGCAACGGAAACAGACGCCGAAATTGCTACGGATGAGCTTGATGTATTCTTCGATTGCGACTTAGATGGGGTGATTATCACGACTCCTCCACCGGTACGTCTGGAGCCAGTGCAGCGAGCTTGTGAACGTGGCATCCCCTTGATGATCGAAAAGCCACCAGCATTAAACCTGCGTGAAGGACAAGCTTGTTTGCAACACATCGAGAAAGCTGAGGGGGTTGCNGCTGTTGGTTTTCAACTTCGATATGCCCCCATCTATGAAAGGTTNAAACATCTGCTTGCNCGTGAAGTGGTCCATCTGGTTCGTACTNTTTGTACCGTCGATTATTACCTCAATTTTCGGATGCCACCGTGGTTCTTACAGTACCAAATCAGTGGTGGTCCCATCGCTGAACAGGCAATTCATCTACTTGATTGCGTCCGCTTCGTTACGGGAGACCCTAAACCTGTGCAAGCACATGCGCTAGCAGTTAAGAACATGGCGCAGGATCAAACCAAATTCGATGCTGAAAACGCCATCCAGATGACTTACGAGCTTGATAACGGTGTCTTCGGTACACATACCAATCACTGTGGNACCGAAAGAGGAGGCTTTGATCTCGAGGTCATTGGCCCTCATCTACGCCTCCAGGCACACATGGGTAGTCAGCGAATCACCGGCTATCTTAATGGAGATGATGTTGAAGAATCGGTACCGGCTGNAAATAGCTTGNGTCTGGATAAGATTGGNGCCTGGTTACGTGCAATTGAAACCGGGGATCGGTCGATGATCCGATCGGACTTTGTNGATGCGATNCACACACTTGCACTGGTAGANGCAGCGGTCAGGAGNCGTGGTAGCGGTAGATTCGTCCGGGTTAGCGATCTAATGTAATAAGGTCAGAACAGACACACCTATGTCAGTTAATTCTATCTAATTCGGTCCGNCCTCGTTCAGGATCACGCCGTGAACTCCTCAAATGGATTCCACAAGAGTTGGATGACACACGGATCGGATGCAAGCTACGGATTTGGGAAGCCGTGGCACGACTCCGCGACAGTNCATTTGAGAGGTAAAACTCACATGACAATCAAGAAAATCCTCATCACAGGGGCTGCGGGCTACCTGGCCGGCTTTATTATCGAACGACTCCGGCCGAAGTACGAACTCACGCTCACTGATCGGGTAGAATTGCCGTTGGATCGCCAAGATTTACCCTTCGTGCAAGGTGACATTACAACTTATGTGGACATCGAAGGGGCTTGTGAAGGACAGGATGCCGTCGTACATCTAGTAGCACTGGTCCGAGAACGATTCGATAAGCCTCCGTGGTTGTTTGCCGATGTAATGGTCAAGGGAACTTGGAACGTGGCTGAGGCATGCGCACAGCAGGGGGTTAAACGCCTAGTCAACATTTCCAGTATATCCGCCTGTGATCCCCTGCCTGATAATGATCTGCCCTATTGCGTAGGCGATCCATTTCAGTTTGGTCAAAGCGGTCTACCTTACGCCTTGGCGAAATATCTTGGCGAAGAGGTTGGACGAGCCTATTACCAGGCACACGGATTAAATGTTATCCACCTACGGCCCGGCGTCATCGCCGGAGATGGACTCAACCCCGGTCCCACAACTCCCAAAGCACCAAAGGCACCATGGTTCGTTTATGTCGATCCACGCGATGTTGCACAAGCGGTCGAACGAGCTCTCGAAACGCAAGAGGTAATGTACGGTGCCTACAACGTAGTCGCCGGTCGCTGTGATTCTCGGTTTGATTGGGCGCAAACCTGTCAAGACCTTGGCTACCAACCTGAACACAACTGGCCTGAGATTCCCGATATGGAAGGAACAGAATGACACTAAAAGATAAAATAGTTCTGGTCACTGGTGCTAGTCGCGGCTTTGGCAGGGCGATTGCAGAGGAGCTGTTGCGGTTAGGAGCGCGCGTGCTAGCGCTTGGGCGGGATCTCGCTGCTATGGATGAAACGCGAGCCTCTCTGGCAGCAATTGGGGACGGATTCGAAATGGTAACGATGGACGTGTGCGATGAGCAGGCTATCACAAACTACATTGCCGCTCTCCCCCACCTGGACGTGGTGGTAAACAATGCAGGAATCGCACGTGTGCAATCCCTAATCGAAACTCCCACGCAGGAGATACGTGACATCCTCGAAGTTAACGTAATTGGCGCGTTTGTGGTTATGCGCGAGTCCGCACGGAAGATGCTCCATACAGATGGTGGACAGATCATCAACATCGCTTCTGACGCCGCAATTCGCGGAATCGCCCGTATGGGGCCGTATGTTGCCAGCAAACACGCCTTGCTGGGATTGAGCCGATCAATGAGCCTGGAACTGCGTCGACAGGGTGTACGGGTGACAACATTCTGCCCTGGGCCGATTTCTACTGACATCCTCGGTTCCGGTACNGGGAGCCCAAATGCGATGTCACCGGAAGATCTGGCCAAAACGATCACCCATCTGGTTGAAGTTCCACCAGAGATTGAAATACAGGAGTTACTGGTTCAACCAACACCACGACGGCAATAAATATCGGTGTGGTTCACAGTTCTTGCAATCCTATAGNCCACTATTCAGTGGCATCAATCTCGGCGAAAATTCCTTTCTGAGAGAGGAATCTGCATATATAACCTCAGCAAGGCTGCGATACGAGGGGCTGAGATCCAATCAAGAATATTANAAGAGAGGGANACTGTGATTGAATCGCTTNTCGCAGTCCTGGATGTCGTTTCAAGAAACTCTAACAAGACAGATGCAGACGACTCACATTAGCTCTTGGCTAATCAACAGGATATCTCGCCGNAGTCTAGCCTAGCCAAATGAATCTTGGTCGAATAGGTTGTACGGTTGACGAGTTCCACGATCTTATCAGAATGGTTGAACACTCAAATTCTCCCAGCGCCCACGATCATCGAGCCTGTGTTGAAGGCGTTGTTCAGTTTGCCGCCACCGTCTGCCTGATACGAGGTGCCCGGCTAGCGGATCTACACAGACCGGGTTCTGCAATTGGTCTNGTCGAGCCATAAACCGATCGGNGNCTACTATTCCTTCACCTTAATTTCGTATTCAACGNATTCCTGTTAAGACTCCCGGTCTCCGCAACTAACCCTTTCGAGGTCGTGCCGGTGCTTCGGGGACGGCAACCTTCCCTGTGATCTACAAGTTTTTGTCTACGCTTCGCCAGTACTGCTCGCAGAAGAGAACTCCTCCAGGCTCCACCACAGGCGCTAGACTCGATACAGCTGGATAGCCAAANCTTAGCCGATAAAGTGGTAAGCTAAGTTGTCTTGCCGGTACTTCCTGGACTATTTATCCAACCATGCCACTCTGTTCCAACAACCGGATTTCCTGCGCCCATNTCTCTCTTAGTTCAGGCGAGTAGTCCATCGGTAGCANCGACTTGCGGGTACAATTGATCAGGGCTTGCAGGGTTTGATAATGCCGAATGGCACCGACATTCGGTAAAATCCGATCTTCAGCCACTTCGATAATTTGATCGAGAGTGAGTTGATCCTCTTTGGCTTCAGCGCGTAGATCTGATCGCAAAGAAGCNAAACTAGCAGCCGAGTACCCTTCCGTGATTTCTCTTAATTTATCTATAACTGTNGTNTNCAGCTTATGGCCATAAACGTCGCTAACTGACCACCGAATAAAGGCTTCGCGATCTTCGCCCTCTGGGTCTAAAACGGGGATGATCAAGTCACCAACACGACCTTCTCGCCGTAAGTCAGGCGATAGGTTATAGATCCGCGCGGTCATCAGTAACCAGGTGATATGACCACGCAGTTGCGGGTCGGACATCATGGCTTGAATTTTGCCCGTCAGACGACGTTCTGTGGCATGAGCATCTTTATCAACGCCACCAAACTGGGTATCGGCCTCGTCAACAAAAATCATGGCCTTGACCAACACCATCAGCAGCCGTCGCAGTCGCTCGAAAATCACATCGGTCTGCCCAAACCATTGACTGCGAATGTTCTTCAGTACTAAGACCGGCATATCCAAATCGCCAGCCAGACCTTCAAAAATAAAAGTTTTTCCACAGCCGATAGGACCACCCACGGCTGCGCCAGCAATTGCATCTACGCCAGTAGATTGGATTCGGGGTCTCAGCTTTTCACGCAGGAAGGCAACCAGCTTTCGGTTGCCGACTACATCTTTCAACCCGTGTCCGGGCTTCTTGAATTCAACTACATCCTCACCTAACTGCGACTGGATGAAATCGGCAACCTTATCGATGACGGTCGAAGGTTGTAGTTTTTCGCCAGTATAACAGGCTAACATCAACAATTGACGCAAAGCGTGAAGTGTCAATCCTGCGGTCAATAGTGCTAATTGCTCTTGCGTTCCCCAGAGACGTAGATCTTTTCCTCTATTGGTAGATATATCTTGTCGCTTTCTTGCCTGGTTAAACCATGAGATGAAGTGTTTTCTGGTTTCCATATCTGGGGCGGGAATATCGACAGATACAACTTGTGGTAATCGAGTGATCTGCGAATTAACCAAACTCCTGGATTCGGCAATAAAAATGACGGCATCTCCAGCGTTGATGAAAGCCGGATCCAAGAACCAATCCTGAACGATGCTAACTCTATGCCGATCAGCAGCCGAAAGTCGGGGTATTTCACCTTCCGGTAGTAACATATCGGCAGCTTCGATCAAGATTAACAGATTCTCTTTCAAGAATGGTTGCTTACCTATCGCACGAGATAGCATACACAACTGGCGTAGAAACTCTAAGGCCACGGTTGGGTTTCCAGTTGCATCGTGCAGGTATTCGTCGAACTGGGGCGAAATCTGAGGATCATCTAAAAGTGGCAGCCCATCATCTGTTTGCTGTTTCCAACGACCATAGGCCGCTTTGAGTCTATTTCGGTCAGTTTCTGAGGTGAAACGAATTGGCCCGTTCAGTTCATAAACTAATAGAATAAACCCGGAGACATTCCATTTTTGGCAGAGAAAAGGAACAAGCGGAATGTAGTCATCCTCGTTGGACGCTGTATCGGTACTGTCACTGGAGGTGGGCAAAAAGAGATCGTAAATATTGCCTGAGAGGATGATGCTGCGGGAGATACCCGTGTTAATCAGTTTTCCGGTCTCTGATAAAAAAGCGTATTTTGGGGTCTTGACCGCCATCGACTATTTCTCCTTCCAGCAAAACCGTTGAAGTAAGAGGGCTCGAACCAAAAAACTGTCCATCAATAGAGATCGAGATACTTTTGTGGATTGCGTTCAAAGAAAACATCTATGGTTATTAGAACCAATGAGCCTCGAGAATCATCAGCCATCGAGACAAGGTTCTCGAAATGTTTGTTGGATGCCTGTCTGGGATTGAAAAAAATTGAGTGCTACCCAGCTGACTGAAAGGATTAAAAGATGAAACCGTATCCTCAGCACCTGTAGATCGTTCTTGGCTGCAAAATTCCCATCTGGTCTGAGAAGGCTACAGCTTCAGTCCAAGAGATTGAGGGCAATCGGAAGGTAAACACAATGGCTGATCAAACAGGGAGTTCAGAGTCCTTCTCAGGTGTCGGGGTTGAGGTTTCAACTTTGTCAGTCTGACCGGCACCAAAAATCAGCGCGTCAAACTCATCGGAACTAGAACTGCTACGGGCAGCAGCCAAAAATTCGTCTTCTTGGACAGTGGCATTGGTGCCAGCCAACTCTTGAGAAATTTCGGCTCGACTCTTGGCTTTTTCTCGGATTTCTCGCATGCGGCCTAACTCTGCATTGGGACCGTCCATGCTAATCCCCGACAACATATCGGCGATTTCCTCTGTTTCACGCGCAGAGATGAGATCGGCCACCGCTTCCGACTGCTCTTCTTGAATCGTTTTCAGATCCCTGGTGAGGGCCTCCAGTTGTACTTTATGGCCATCGATATCATTCTGTGCTCTTTGAATGTCCGTTTCTAATTCATTAATCCGAGCCTCTTTTTCCGTCAGGGTAGAACTGAAATCGTTGTAAGCGGCTACACATTTGGTGTAATCAACATCGATTTTAATGGCTTCTGGATCTTGGCCCTGTTGCTGCAACTCACTTGCCACTTGCTTAGCTTTAGCCAACGCTCCCGTTTTGAGGTCTTCCAAACGAGTTACCTCTTTGGTTAATTCCGCGACCGAGTTCTGCTTCTGCTTCATGAGTGCCATTAACTGGGCGATGGCCCCCTTATACCGTTGCAGATTTGCTTTCTTATCTTTGATAATGTCTTCATAAGCGCCTCGAACGGCTTCCGGATTTTCCATTATCTTGTCGGACATCTCATGGGCCCGACCAGTAAGTGCGTACCAAATTGACTTGAATAAGCGTCCAATTGCCATAATTAACTCCTTCTGAAGTTGGTTAGCGTAGGTAAATGCTTTATACGATTATCTCAAAAGGTTTAAAGTTAGAGTAGTAAGACAAGCTTGGCTCGCCGTAACGGGGAACTTCCGCTTGCCGGTTACTCACTGATGAATTCATCATATTCACTGGGTTCGAATAATTTGTCTTGGTCTAGATTACGAACATTTTGATCAACTTTTCGAGCAAACTCGATATTGGCATCCAATTCGTTTCTGAGTTGTGATAAGCGCGATGAATCACCATCCGGATCAAGGGTTAAAAGTTCCGTATAAATCTGTGACAGTTGGCCGATCGCCTGCTTGACCTCGGAGATAATCGATTCGCGCTTCTCCAAAATAGAGGCTTTAACCGTTTCAGTGGCGGCTTCTTCAGACTTATTGAGTAACGCAATGGTATTTCCTAAACATTTGACCGATTCAACGAACAGCTGATCTACCTTGTAGATGATTTCCAACCCCATTCCGCCAGCTGTCAACCGAGATCTTTCCGTAGTGGCTAATTCTTGCTTAAACGATTGATGAATAGCTCGCAGATCAGCTAACATCCGCTCGGTTCGCGCATCTCCATCAGCAACTAGTTGATTCTGTAGCTGATCCAATTCCTGTTCTTGGGCTTGATGCGTTTCAGCCTGGATCTCTTCCAGAGCACGATGGGAGAGCTTATTCATTCCAGTTGCCCATTTGGTAACCAGCCCTCCAATGGGTCCTAACAGCCCCACCATACCACTGACAAACCAAAACAAAAGTTGTGGTTCTAGGTTAAAAGCCCAGGTCGTAAAAGCCAGAGAAACACCAGCACCGAGGGGAAAAATAACGAAATTGTCACCAATCAGGTTGAGAAGAATCCGTTGACGAAGTCGCTTGTGGTCGATGCGCTGCATAAGCTAATGGTAGCATAGGCTGGTGAAATACCACTGAGAAAGGTTCTCCTTCAGCCTTTGTACTTGTTAATTACTACGCCATTACCTATTAAGCCTTTGTGCTACGATTTTTAAATCTAACAGTCTTTTCCCATCGTCGTTAGTAGGGCCTTTCAAGTAACGTAAAGGTGACGCTTTGGGCTTTTCCACCAGTTGCATTGGTTGGCGGCTGGGTGCTGGCAATGGACTGAATACGAGAAGATTTAATGCCGTACTGTTGCAGAAAACTAGCAGCGGCATCTGCTCTTTGCTGAGCCAGACGTTGGTTAGCGTTGCGGTCGCCTTCCGTCCGTGTATGACCGACAACTCTGATATACCAGTGCGGAAAAGATTTCAGGTCACCTGTTAAATTGGCTAGAGCGCGTTCGCTGTTGCGTTGAATTCTAGCATTTCCTCGGCCAAACTGGATGGGTTTGACTTTCATGGTGGCCACAGGTTTCAACTTTTTCCAATCCTGGTTAGACAGGATAGCCAATCGCTTCTCACTTCTAACCTCGGGTAGCGTTTCTGATTCAATGCCCAGATCAATATCGACTAAGTTCGAAGCCGCCATGCCGGGATGAAATTTACCGGCATACAGAGAACGCAATGTACCGTCGTAATAGATTTCGTTGTATTTGCCAGTTAAGGGGTCAGACGGAATAGCATCTGTCGTGGTCAGCACATTGATAATTTTGGTCATCATGTCGTCAAGCAATTCACTCCCTTTGGCCTCTTGGCCCGTAGCAAGTCCGAAATGGGCATAATTTTCCATCGTGTTTCGCCATTCGATTCCTTTGACCAGACTATTTGCTGCTTCTCTTTTTAAGGGATCTCCATATTTTTTCGAGTCCTCTACCAACAGACTCAATAATCCGTCAGGTTGTTGACTATAGTCATGCCGGGCGCGTAAGTAGGCTTCTGCTACTGCTTGAACCTGATCTGGATATTCGCTTAGAAATCTACGTTCCGCTACCAACACATCGACGATGTAACCTTTGAGTTTAGAACTGTCCAGTAAAATGTGAACCCCATCCAGCGCGAGAGCTTTGCTAACATAGGGTTCCCATAGGACAAAAGCCTTCGGATCAGTCGGGTTGGTCGATTTGAGTTTCTTGTAGACGGCTTCTGCACCATCGGCAGCCTGTGACCAATCGGCGGGTAAACTGGGCAAACTGAACTTGTTAATCATCACCCGTGCCAGTGTTTCACTGGGTGAGTCCGGGGTCAGTACAATCCTGGCGGCCGGATTGCTCAGTCTTGAGATCTCTGGTACCCCTTGTTTATAAGCGACAATTGCATCCGCGCCTTTGGTTTCATCGATGACCAGCACAATTGCACCGGGGAAGGCACCGGCATTGCTACCCGCCTTAATGTAAGCATCAACTGTAAAGACCGCCATCTGAACTTTTCCATTTTTCAGGCGATTCAACCGTTGATTATAGTCAGCTTTGTCGTCGATGAAGCTGAGTTTAATGCTCTTTTTCTGTAACAGGTTTTGGACGGCAGAAGATCTGAGAATGGCGTAACCGGAAAAGGAGTCGTGAGCAATCCTGATATCGTGATCGTACCTGGTTTGTGAACTGGTCTGTTGCACCAGTTTCCCCGCCAATCTAGGGGCGATTACAAACTTATAGACGGCAACACCAATGCCCAAAATCATCACCCAACTGAAAACCATGATAATTTTGCTACGCGCCTGCTGTGAAGAATTTGATGATTCGGCCATCGCTTATTCTCCCTGTCTTATCAAGTGTTCTTCTGTTTGGATCGGTACTGAAAGAAAAGAATCCCGGCCACTAGCAGGATGCCTATCAGAATCAGCGGTCCGTTTCCGCCCTCGTCCGTGGTAGACGGTCCTGTGCTGGTTGTTGTAGGTTGTGTAGTAGTGGGTGATGTCTGACTTTCAACGTCAGGTTCAGAAACAGATTCCAGACCAATTGGTTGGTTGCTCGGAACCGTGGATAGAGCTTCAATCATGCCACGGGCCAGTTCATTGGTCAGAGGTTGAATCAACTCAAAAAGATCTTCATCAGCATCAATAGTTGAGCTTGGAGTTTCAGCTAGGATCTTGGAAACCGCTTCAATCAGTTGTTCCGGGTTGTCTGCACGTCGATAGCTATCCACCACAGTCGCTAACATGTGATCTTCGGGCATATCCACCCCGATTACGTCAACACGAATTTGCCGATTCATAATGGCCGGAGTATAGGTGTCTACCAGATGAGCATCTCCGGCTTTACCGTCTGTAATCACCAGCAGACGGTAACTACCGTAATTATACTGTTTTTCCCGTTGTGTCAGTAATGCGTCAGCCCCCATTTTCATATATTGCCCGAGTGGGGTTCCCCCACCGGCTCTAACTCCTGCCACCGCATTCAGAAAACGGTCACTCTCTTTTACACCTAGTGGATACAGCCAGGGAGTTGAATGGGAAGTAGAGAAGATTAATAAACCGATGTTGATGTCATTTGGCAGCTTGGAGAGCACCGATTTGAGCGCATTTTTTGCCGTTTGCAACTTGGTTCTATTAACGCCTGAACTGAATGTTTCATTCATGGATCCTGAAGCATCCAGCAACACGACAATATTTTCAGAGTGCAATGCGGCCTCCTGAGCATGCAATGAGGGAACAGATGTACGGTGTAGGTCGGTCATCCACACCAAAAGCATCAAGAAAAATAGGCGTTGCTGGAATTTAGCCTGACGCATTGTCCAGTGGGCTAAAAGTCGAAGTCCGCCTCGGCGACTGTTTCGGCGGAGACTTTGACCAACGCGAATTCAACCCGGCGGTTCTCGGCTGCTTCTTGAGGGTTGGTTGGTTTAGTGATTACAGGCTCTTTGATTCCCATGCCGATCGGCACAATCTGCTCTGCCTCGAGGCGAACGTTTCGATTGCGTGCATAGTTAATTATAGCCCTTTTGACTACTTCTGCACGTTGCTCTGACAACTGCAAGCCGGCCCGCATTACCTGATATGGACTTTCTACATCTCCAGTAGAATCAAATTTCTTCTGTTGGATTAACTGAATCAGTCGCGGCGTATTCTCTAACCGGATGGGTTTGCCTTCCATAAAATACTTGTAGTTGCCTTTGGTGCCTGTCCGTTTGAGGATACCTTGCTTTAGACCCGTTTTGACCAGTGTGATCAAAGTTTTGGATGGATCGGTATGTCCTTTGATGGCGATAGCAGCATTGCCATACTTAGCTGCCAACTCGACCACGCGGTCAAATTCCTGTTTGTATTGCGTTGCGCTGAACTCTTCTTGATTGGGTTGGAACTGGATGGTAAAGGCGATCAACGTTTTTTCGTCCAGTACATCTTCTTCATTGAAGGATTCCACCTCAGCCCTAACTGTTTCTTGCTTGAATCGCTGTCGCTTAACCGGCATCTTGACCGTGTTAGAAAGCAAATTGGTAAAGGTGGTAGAACTAAAGTTCAGGTCCGAAGATAAAAGATTGTAACGTTCCTTGGCAAATCCCCAAGTTGTTGCCATGTCAATAGCTGACTTATTAAAGCCTTCAAAGCCGGTGACAACATTAGTAGTATCATTGAAGAAAGAGACATTACCCGGTTGACCGACATAAGTACAATCTGCAATCAAACCGTGGGCATCCTCTTCCAAAGTTGGGATAACATCTGGGCCATAAATGTCTTGCATCATCTGCAACAGTTTCATATATTCACTTGATCCGCTGGCTTCATAGGCTTTTTTCAGCTTGATAACTTCTTCTGTCCCTTTCAGATAGCCGGCGAAAAATTTTTCGATGGTCGTTTTGTTACTGTCGTAGAAGTCTTTACGACAAGCGTAAACATCAGCGATAGACCGGGATAAGGTAGCAGTGCTGACCACGATGTGTGCCTCCTTGACCGTGCCTTCTGCGCCTGTCCCGGTATTGTCGTATCCGCCGGTAAGTCCAATCATATCTGGTGTAATGACAAAACAACCGGAAATGGCTGAGTCCCGGCGGAAGGCTTCAGCCGGACCATCAGGTCCGGTCAAATCGTCTACCCAAACTATTCTGACATCCGACTTAGAAAGCCGTGCCGTTTTTAACATGTCGTAGAGCATCCCAACGTGTGGGCCGCTGGTTTGAATAGCGATTTTCTTGCCCTTTAAGTCCGAAATCCGTTTAATATCAGCCCGACCAACAAAATGGTCACCCGCTGACCAGGTCATCTGTCCAAAGACCATAGCTTTGGTTCTCGGATCTCGCCCAATAACTTCGCTAGCTTGGCCGACCATACGAAAGGTTCCTCTGAGAAGAGGCGTTCGACCTCCGACGTAATTCTTGACCTGTCCCACAAAATCGTCGCCTGCTACCAATTTCAAGTTGAGTCCTTGTTGAGCCATGATTGAACCCGGCTTAGTCTGCAGGCCGCCATTGGCGTAAAAGAGTGCTGCTTCTCCGCCCCAAACGATATAGGGTACGACCAACGGCGAAGTAGAAGTGACCGGCTTGACCGAGGAAGCTCCCACCAGGGAAGAGAAGTTTTGCTGTGCCTCAATCGAAGACATAGGCGCCAAAAAAAGATTAAAGATCAGAACCAAGAGTAGTAGGGCGAAGAAGTATCTCTTTATCTTCATGCGATCCTCCTTGAAGGTCAATCAATTCAGTTGGAACAAATTTAAGGGCATTTAGAGCTGTTCATGACAGCCAGATTTTAACAGAAAAACGGCCTAATGTCTAGTTTCTCACCTATGGGCTATTATAATTGTAGATGATGATAAAATATAAAGATGATGTTTCCATCGAAAGGTTCCAATCTGGACACCTAACTGTTTTCGGGTATCCCGTTTTAATTCAGAAGTCAGACCAAGACGAGAAAAAGAGTCTAGCCCGAATTTAGGGGTTGGTAGACCTGCATCCGCGACTGTATTGTGTTGAAAAATCACACAACAGACTGATTCTTAGGCCTTTTTAGTTAAGCTTATCAGAAACTCGCTCTGTAGGTGAAATTATGCGCCGCCTCCAGATTGAACAAATCCGCTACTGAATTCTACACCTCCTACTCTAGAATGGCTCTGGTTGGACTGGCAATCAATAGCCAACCCAGCGGTAAGGTGATAAGAAGAGCTACCCTTTGTGCCGGGTGATCCGCATGATTTTTCTGCGAGCTAAACCATCGGCAGTGGTGAAGATGATAAAATTATGACTGTCATAAATGACAGTTCCTTCGTCCGTTGCTAGCCAATAGACCCATTTTTGCTTTTGAGCATTTCGCGTTTACTGCGTTGTGTACTAGCCCATCCAAAGCGCTATACTTTCTCCACACACCTTGTTTAAACCGAGGCAATAAAAATTGATATCCTTTATCGCTTGTAGATTTCTAACTTCCTTCTAGAATTTTTGGCATCTTTTCAGATCGTTCGGAATAGTAACCCCAGCCAGCTGGCATACGAGTTCTGACGCAGTATCGATTTGGTTTTAGATTGGAAAACTGATAATAGACTCTCTTGTCTGTTTGTGTCGTACTAACTACATTCTCTATTGAACCATCTGTTTGAGGAAATTTCCTGATACTGCTACTGCTTCTACAGATAAGCCAACATGAGATGATTTTTTTAGCATCAGTATACATCCTTGGATATTAACTGCAGGTATTAAGTGAAAGGTGTATTGACCTCGAGTTCCAACTGCATATTTCTGGTTTAGCAACCAATTACCCGTTATACTCACTCGCCCCCCCAATATTTGGATCGTGGCCTTAAGTGGATATATTTGTCCCCAAGAGGGGATACTTTATGGCGTAAGAAACGCCGTCAATACCGTGCCGATTTCAAGTTTTGTCTGGCGCTTGAAGCGGCCAAAGGGCCGCATATGCTCAACCAACTGGCCAGTCAGGACGGGAGGCAGTCCAATCAGATCGGCCAGTGGAAACAGCCGCTGCTAGAAAGTGGACCAGAGGCGGGAAACTCAGTTCTACGAGTCAATCGGGCGACTTTAGATGGAACTGGAGTGGCTGAAAAAAGCTGTCCTTTTCTCTTGACGACCGACAGACGATGATCCAAATCGACCATCCTCAATTGAGTATTCATCGACCGTACGACCTAAGAGACCTGCACTGGGCTGCCTTCTATTCTACACTGACCCTACCCCATCATTACCACAATCATATTTTCACACTCGCTATTAATATATTCACAAACAGAGTGTCCAGGGCTCAAAAAAAGACACACTTGACGACATAGAATAGTGTCTGTTAAAGTATGTTGAGAATCGTTGAAACCCTTATTGTATCAGGGAAAAATGGAAGAGTTATAATGGGTGAAACAGTCTTCCCTAAACTGTAGAGAGTATGAATCGATGGGACCGGTAAAAATTGGGATTCTTGGCTGCTGTGCCACAACTCGTTGTATGTACGGCCCCGTTTTTAAATATCTGAAAAATGGGGTTTTCGCTGCGACAGCGGATACGAATCAAGAACAGGTACGCTGGGCACAAGTGTGAAAAACCGATAGCACGTACCCCAAATCAATCAATGTGACCAGATGATCGATACCTGTCGGAAACATAACATTACTTTGATGGTCGCTTTCATGAAACGCGACCACAAGTGTTTCTTAAAAGCCAAGCAAA
>PACG01000168.1 GCA_002699335.1 Candidatus Poribacteria bacterium | reverse complement strand
CTTAACGAAAACATCAATACTGGTTCAATTTAGGAAATACAGCAAAAGTAGGGGATAAAGAAAGAGTCGATTGCTCGCCTGTCGGCTATGCTTGCCACAAATCACCGCCATTACAGAGCCCTTCGCAATTCATAGTAGTCATTAAGACCATCATACATCCGGGGCCAGGCCGCAGGTTAGCTGTTTAATTAGCGATTCCGTGTTGCCTTCAATCAGCTTCAAAGCCCGATAATCGACCAAACATCCAGCTAGGAGTTTCAAAACTTCGGTGCGCTTCTCTACTTCAGGCTGAAGTAGCCGCCACTATCGGAACTGATATTTCCGCCGTCCATCTTACCAATTACCTCACCTTATCCTTAAACAATGAACGCTTATTGATCGGTACTACTAAGCGGAACCCAGTCTTACGCTCTTGTTCCGGCAGGTTAAAATTTGTGCGGCTGANCGCCGCCANAGTCTCCNAANATCCTCGCNATCGGTCCAGNGGGCTTGTGACCAGCCCGTCGTTCATCACAATTTGTATCAGGGGAGGAGATTTGTCAAGGCCAAAACTCATAAGTTCGGATGCCCAGCGTAAGGCCTACCAAACTCCACACACTACCAAGCATAAAATCTCCGAATGCCAGTCCCAGAAAAAACGGCAGCGCTTTACGATAAGAACNGAGTCCAATAAACCGCAAGATGATCCATTTGGCGACAAAGGCGATAAATAGGCAGGACCAAAAATTGTGCATGGCCCAACTATTGGCCATCGCATATCCGAGNGGATGCAACGGCCACCAGAGCAAACGCATTCTTAGCCAATAGATCAAACCACCCAGAAAGAATCCTCCCGCCATATATCCCATCCCCACATAATCGGGCGGGAGCGGATAGATAAGCCAGTGTTGCAACCGGCGATAGAGGTAGGCGACCATCCCNCGCGGAAAGGGGCCGAAGTAACCGGATGAGGCGCCAATGGTGTAATACTGATGTATCATCAACCAAAACGTTGTTAACATTGCCACAGCCGTAACCAGCAAAACCGCAACCGGAACAGGTTTGGTGGAAATGCGAGTTCGTTCGGCAATTTTTAGGCCTTCAAGCAGGTGCGGCATAGGGTGGCTCATGTAAGCCTGGTTAAAGAAACCGTAGAGGGTGAATCCCACCAAATTGGCACTTCCAAGTTGCCTGGNACCTAATACGGTTGTCAAAAAATGATCTGGATCAATGGCAGCAAAATCGTGGACCAGTGATCCCATCTCCGCTCTGAGCCGAGCGATTACCACGGCCAGAACGAGATAGATCAAAAAATAGAGAGCGGCAACCCAAATCGACATACCTAATCCATGGGAAAAAAGCACTAAACCTGCCAAGCCGACGACCATCCCTCGAAATGCNACTCGATACCCCATCATTTCGTTCGATTCATCCAGATAACCTTTGTCATTACCCAACCCCAGTCCACGCCGGAATATGGATAGGAAGTGATGCCGGCCTAACCAAATAGTGAATAAGGCAATAGCAAAATAGGCGCCAAAGGATTGCTGATCATAGTAGGGAAAATGGCGCAAACCCGCCATTGCCTTGATGATGAGTTGTGCTTTGTAGCCCAAATAAAATACCCATCCAGATAACAAGACATCCAGTGGCACCAAAAACGTCAGTCCAATTAGAAAGGGATAAAAGGATAAGCGGACATCTCCCATCGCATTCCACGNACGACTGGCAAACAGATAGCCGAAACTACGGCGTTTAACAGGAATGAAAGGAACCTGCGGATAGAGAGAATGTAAGCCATTGATTAGGCTGATGAGGACGGCTATGCCAAATCNCATCCACATAAATCTATTTCGGAAAAACCTCATTTTGGGAGCTGTCATCTGCAATGGCAATTGAATCGCCGGATANACCAGTTTTTCCACCTCCGTCCACTGTTGTCGTAAAAAGGTGTTCAAACACAAAAGCACAAACATGGTGGCAACAAGGAAGCCGATCCAGATTAGCATTGGTACCACCCAGGCACGTATGATATCCGCCTGATAGGCTGTTACTCCGCCTTCGTAGTAAAATTGGATTGCCTTCCGNTCGNTGACCAGAGTNCAGTGCGGTAGGTAATTCCCAAACAGCTGCATCCAGTCATTTTCCTGGTCGGCAAACCATTGGGCATGAACCATGAATTCGACCAGATGATGACCAATTTTGTCGGAACAAATACAAGAACTAATGGAAAGCAGAAAATAGATCATCAGGAATTCCGCTTGATCTAAGAGCCCANGNCCAAACAGCCNCTCCCAAATTTTGTCGCCCAACATCAGACCCAAAATGATGAAAATAACATTCGAGATCGGTGACAACCAGGTTGGGAAAGTATAGTGTACTGTTTCTTGTTGGAGGAGCCAGAGACTGTTAAGCGGAATCAGTAATAGGGTAAGAAAAACCGACCTGAGAGTGTCAGCCCACGAAGAATGATCGTGTTTGGTGAAGGAACGGTACTCAATGTTGCCTCCCGGTGCCACGTACCGTTGGGTTCACACACTCAACCCGATCCGAAAATGACGGGTTTAAAAGGTAAGGAGCCAAAAGCAGTATACTTACAGCAAGAAATGTTATTTCTCTGGCCGCTGAATACGGCAGATGTTCTATGCCTACCCTCGGCTCTAATTGGAGGAACTAGCTTGCCGGCGACGAATCCGGGCCAGTACCTCGTCGTGCAGACTTTCTGAAGCCAAGATCCGCAGTTTTCTGTCCTCCAAAGGCAGGTTGACTTTAATCCCACCGCGGCGGTGTGATTCTCGTAGCGCAATCGCAACTTCTAAGGCGTGCCGGCCATCTTCGCCCGCACACTTTGGTGGTTGACCAGTTTCAATGGNGNCGACGATATCGGCGACAATTGTCAACCCCATTCCCTCCATTCTCACTGGCCATGGGAATGGGCATTTGGCCGGAACCCCGCCTCCCCGGCGACCACCNGGTATGGTGCGGATCAGTTCGAACTCCTCGGCATTATTAAGGGATCGAATGCGTCCTGCTGTTCCAATTACGTCCACCTCCCATGACGAAGCNCCACAGAACATGCTGCGAAGGTAACCACGCACACTGTTATTAAACGCCAGATACCCATTNCCCATTAAATCCTTCTCACTGGCGGCGGCTTCGTCCGATGCCATTTCTCCGAAAACCCATTCAACATCTCCGCCAGCCATGTAACGCATGATATCGATGGCGTGGCTGCCGTTGGAGGACAAGGTGCACGGTGTGTATCCGGTTACTTGCAGAACATCACCGATTTCACCCGTATCGATTAACCGCCGTGCTTCGGTGAAAAATGGATTTCAGCGACGAGCGCAATTAATTGCCAGTACCACATCATTTTCCCGACAGACGTTAACCATGGCGTCCGCTTCGGCCAGGCTGATGGCCATCGGCTTTTCTGCCCAGATCGCCTTGACTCCGGCCCGAGCGGTATCTTGTACAATGTTGGCGCGAATTTTAGCTGTCGTACAGACGCTAACGAGATCCAACTGCTCCTTTTCCAGCATTTCCCGGTAGTCGTGATAGATGTGGTTAGACTCAACCCACAGCGTTCAGCGAAAAGGTCGGCTTCTCCCGATGTGGGTCTGCTCCGGCAACCAGCCTGATGTTCTGGGCAGCATGGTAAGTTGGTCCGTGGCAATAAGGCAGAAAGAGTGAACCGCCCTGGGTAATTTCATCGTCAAATGTACTGCCCATTCGACCAAGACCAATAACTCCAGCACGATAGGTTGGCATAGGTTTCTCCTTTAAGCATTGCGTCTAATCGAGATCTAACCACTTCATCAGGTTAGCATCATCGACCAGATCTTTCAACCTTACACAGGTAATTCTAGTGGTTGGCTTTGATGGCTCCCCATCTGACTGCTAATTTGTCATTGAGATCAACTGGAAGCACCTGTTTTATGAGTTTATCTTGTACCTCTTTTTGGCTCAATCCCACATTTGCGTATATCATCACTTCGTCAATCATACCATGGAAAAGTCGGGTCTTTTTTCGCTCCACACCAATACCAACGAATGCTTCGTTGTTTCGCGTTTTAATGGCTTCCTTTGCTGAAGTGCTGAAATCCACCTTGCCATCAAGGTAAAGAAAGAGCTTCTTCCGATTGTAGGTAAGTGCTACATGCATCCACTTCTTTAACGGCAATTCCGTCTTTCCGGTCTTGTACCCGAGTTTACCATCATCTGAAGGGCCGTAAAGATACATGCCGAGTTTCCCGTCCCGATAGACCAGGTAGTAAGAACCGGGTTTGACAATGATATTTCCCTGGTCGTTAGTAGGTGGCTCCAGAATTTTGATCCAGGCAGAGAGCGTTATACCTTCGGTAATCTGTTCCAGACCATCTACTCCCTCGGCGGGGATGTTTAATCCGGATGGAGGTTTGAAGGTTAAGCTCTTGCCCGTAAAGTTTCCACCTCTATTGACGCCTTCTTTAGCCTATTTGGCTCCTTCCCAAAGTTCACCATCATTTTTCTCAGCTGAGGAATCCTTAGCCACTTCCCCTGTGCCTTCATCGAGATGCCAATGGCCGACTAATCCTTTCGGTGCAGCAGCCAAGGTCAGAGACGTTGTTATCAGGAGAATAAAACAAACAGCACTAACAAAATTTAGTCCTTTTCCAATACACATTTGCACCACCTTATTTTTCCAGTTTTCAGGTTAAAATCCTTAAAAATCAATTGAACCAGTTGATTGTAATATAGCTGCTTCCATTGTCAAGACCAAAAATTGGGAAAATAGGAGAGATTTCTTGATCCGTGTTAATTGAGTTGGTCATCAAGAAAAATCTTGGCAGGAGTCGAGTAGCCAAAACTCTTTAGCGTGCGCTAAACCATCAAAAAGGCAATAAAATATATCAGTAGGAAGCGAAGGTGTACACTCTCGTTTTATTATGGCAATCCTCTTTAATGGTAATGTCTCCTAATATAGTTTATCTCCTATACCACCGGCTTCAAGGTTACACTTATGAGTTGAATCTACGGCACCATAGAATGGTCACTTCATTTTCAAGCGGGAAGTAACAGGTAGCTAATGTTGTAATTCACAACCTCAGATTCATGGCGGCTAAAGTTGGAATATCGAAACAGAACCTAAATATAGAGGCGACGGACACGGGAGGAAGCGAAGTCTAGAACGCTGACGACAACAACAATGACTAGGATGATAGCGGTGGTTTTGGCATAGTCGAAGCTACGAATCGCATCCCACAGTAACATGCCGATGCCACCTGCACCAACCATCCCAATCACACTGGCCGAACGAACATTGGCTTCAAAACGATAGAGCGAGTAGGAAATCCAAAGAGGAATTACCTGTGGAATGATGCCATAGGTAATTTCTTCGATTGGCATTGCCCCTGTGGCGCGAATCCCCTCTACAGGTTGTGGGTCGATGGCTTCGACCGCTTCGGAGAACAATTTGCTGAGTGTTCCTAATGTATGCAAACTCAGTGCTAGGACACCGGCAAAAGGGCCCAACCCAACTGCCGCAATAAACAACATGGCAAAAACCATTTCGTTGACGGATCGAAGTAGATCCATCAATCGGCGAACAGGTTGCGTCACCCAGCTTGGGGAGATGTTGGCCGAGCAAATTAAGCCAAACGGAATTGCTCCCATAATGGCTAAAAATGTACCCCAGACTGCAATCTGCAGGGTGATGATCATCTCCTGCAAATAATCGGGCCAATCGAGAAAATCGGGTTTTAGAAAACCACTACCATACTCCAGCATATTACCTCGGTTTTCCCACAAGTCACCAAAACGAATTTCTGCCCCCTCGATGGAAAAGAGCAGAATTGCAACCAGTAGCACAATTGCCACTAGGCGGGAGAGGATGACACCTAATGGTGTTTTGGGAACTTCTAACCTAGCAGACAAATTGTTTTCAGCTGAGGCTAACAAGGCTAATCATTACCACTTTTCAAGTTTTGGCCGTATGGCCTCAAAATCGTCCTCTGAGCCCGAATCGTAGATCCAGCTTAACTGCTCAACGGACAGATCTTCAGATGGGCCATCAAAAACAATTTCACCCGATTTGAGTGCCACAATCCGAGGGCAAAACCGGATGGCAAAGCTGATCTGGTGCAGGCTAACTACTATAGTAATACCGTCTTGCTGGCTCAATTCACCTAGGGTTTTCATCACCAAACGGGCAGATTCCGGATCTAGCGAAGCAATTGGCTCATCGGCTAAGATAATTTTGGCTTGTTGTTGCAAGGTACGGGCAATTGCCGCCCGTTGTCGTTGCCCACCAGACAGAGTACTGGCCCTTTGAGTAGCATGACTGGCCAAACCTACACGATCTAGGGCTTGCATGGCCTCCATCTTTTCACTTTGCGTAAAAAGGTGAAATAGGCTTCTGTAGCCGGGGATTTTTGCTAACCGGCCAACCAACACATTTTTCAGCAACGACATCCGCTCGACCAGGTTAAATTGTTGAAAAATAAATCCAATCTCGGCTCGGATTTTGCGGACATCAGAGCAAATCTGCCCTCCTGATTGCACTACTTGCCCCCAAACTTTGATTTGGCACTCAGGGCGTGCATCGCTGGCGATCAAGCCTGAAATGTGGCGG
This sequence comes from Candidatus Poribacteria bacterium, assembly GCA_002699335.1. The sequence goes on along the minus strand of PACG01000168.1, from coordinate 42,395 downwards.
AGAAGGGTCGACTTCCCTGAACCAGAGGTGCCGATCAAGCCAACCATTTCACCAGATTGAAAAGACACATTGATCTCCTTCAGGGCTTGCAGATCACCAAAAGTTTTCCATAGACTGATGATTTCTGCCGCTGGCAGTTGATCAATTGATTTATTCGGATACGAAGGTGGGGTCTGTATTTCTTCGACACTTACAGGCATGGTACTATCTGGGGTTTTCGAGGGGATTCGGATGCTAGCCTAGTTAGCGCAGGCTAAATGTCTAGCACAGCTACCTATTATAACATTTTCTGTTTGACCATTGGTATTGGGTTTGATAAAGTATGCTAACCAAACGGAGATTCAAGATGCCGAAAAGGCCAAACATATTGCTGATTTTAGTCGACGATTTAGGGTATGGCGATCTGTCGAGTTATGGAGCACCAGATCTACAAACTCCCAACATTGACCGATTGGTCGCTAATGGCGTGAAATTCAATCATTTTTACGCCAACTGCCCTGTTTGTTCCCCAACACGAGCCTCGATCTTGACGGGCTGTTTCCCAGATCTAGTCGGTGTGCCTGGTGTAATTCGGACACACGCTAATTCCAACTTCGGTTATTTGTCGCCTGAAGCTACGATGCTACCGGAGGTTCTGAACCGGGCTGGTTACCACACCTCGATTATTGGCAAGTGGCATTTAGGGTTAGAATCACCAAATACGCCAACGGAAAGGGGGTTCGACCACTTTCACGGTTTTTTGGGTGACATGATGGACGATTACTATACGCACTTGCGGCACGGCAATAATTACATGCGCTACAACCAAACCCAAATCGACCCAGAAGGCCATGCTACAGACCTCTTTTCGGATTGGGCCATAGACTATATTGAATCTAGACGTGAAAAATCTGACCCTTTTTTCTTGTATCTGGCTTACAATGCCCCTCACACACCGCTTCAGCCGCCAAAGGAGTGGTTAGATCGGTTACAAATCCGCCAGCCACGGATGCCGCAAAATCGGCTTCACCTAGGTGCTTTAATTGAACATCTGGACCACGGTATCGGTCGGGTAGTCGCGGCTTTGGAAGAAAACCTGATAGCAGAGAATACCGTGATTATTTTCACCTCCGATAATGGGGGTGGATTGAATTTTGGTGCTAGTAACGCAAATCTACGGGGCGGCAAAGGAGAGATGTGGGAAGGCGGTATTAAAGAACCGATGTGCGTTGTCTGGCCCAACCAAATACGAGCCGGATCTACTGCCGATACAGTGGCACTGACAATGGATCTATTCCCCACCATTTGCGAAATTGCTGAAGTTGAATTTGAGCATCGGATTAACGGACAAAGTTTGCTAGCTGACATGCTAAATCAGCCCACTACTATCGACCAGGATCGTGAGTTCGTTTGGATACGTCGGGAGGGAAACACTTTTGGCGGGAGAGCTTTTTATGCGATTCGACAAGGACAATGGAAACTATTGCAAAATAGCCCTTTTGAACCACTCCAACTGTTTGATCTAGCAACTGATCCGTTAGAAGCTAACCCGTTGGACGAACAACACCCACAATACCGCATTCTGTTCGATCGGTTACGGGATCACATTATTCGGTCAGGAACCATACCTTGGCAACGTCAGTCAACGATAGTTTAGGCTTCCCTATCTGATTTTCAGTTCAGGATTGGATCGTTGACAATGACATGGGGATTGTGTATACTTCTAATGCTTTTCAGGTATGTTGCGGATGGCGCGAAAAAATAAGAATCAACGATCGATGGCCAAAGGAAAGAAGCGCAAAAAGTTGTTTTCATTGCGCAAGCAAAGCCACTCCAAAAACGAGAAGATTGGTCCTGATTTGATTCAAGATCGAATTCAACAGAGCTTTGAGTTAGCCAATGAGCCGGAGTTGTTGGATTTGGCTTTTTCGCCAGATCTAGTCCAGTCTCGAATCGTGTCGTTTTTGGATCAGCGTCCTGACTGTGTGATCGAGGAACGAACTGATGTCGCCCGTGATCCGGAGAAATTGGCAGATCTAATCACCTATTTCTCCAGCACGCTACTGTCAGATCTATTGACCGGCGATTTTACTTGCCAGATGTCTCGTGCTCTAAGAGCTTGCGAGACACGATTGAAGATGGTTGGGCAGAAAAATAAATCTGAAGCGGCTTTGATCACACGCTCGCTGATTGATATTTCGGACCAAGAAACCTTGCAGGAGCATCCCCTGATTTTACGGATTGCATTTATGGCCTTAGATCAGGCGATTTTGGAACGGGAGAACAAATCCTACCAACTGACGTTCTGTGGGCTATTGTTTGAACTGCTATACGCTAACGAAATGATGGAGGATTTTGTCGGTGGTGAACAGGGGTTTTACACCAGATACTACGACAATAGCAAATCTACCACCAGAGCCATTGAAATCGACTTAGCCAGTTTTCCCGCCAGAGCTCTCTATAAAAACTTTGATCCGCAGAAAGTCTATATCACGCTCCAGGAGAACACCGACTTTTGCCCAGTCGAAGGTCAAGAACTAACCTGTCACAAATTTATCGGTGATGATCCACATCTCTACCTTGAGGTAGATCAGGAGCGTCTAAGATTACACGCCTCATCAATGGACAGCTTAGACGCCAGCATGGAGGCCATCGAAGATCTATGTGGAGACCAAATCTTTTTTCTGGCTAAAAGATTAGATCAAGCAACAAATAGTTACACAGAAAGGAGGTAAAGCGATGGCCAGATCGAAAAGTGGTCGGAAACGACGTCGAACTCAAATCCGACATCGTCAAAAAAGACAATTAAAAGCCAAGAAAGCTGCACTTAAAGAATAATCTTCTTCTAATTCGTGCAGCTTTCGATCTGCTAATTGAGTTGGACTTAGTCGAGTTTTTTTATACAGAAGTCCTCAAACCGAATCCAGTGCTCCCCTTCCTCTGGGCCATTGTAACATTGAATGCTGACCTGATCGTTGTTAGGGGCGGGTAACTCACCAGTGGCGGCCGTCTTGAAGTCGGACTCACCTTCTGGTCGATAGGTCGCTTCCCAGGAGTCAGCGGTCACAATTAGCCTTAAGCGAACGCTTTTGGTTGGCATTGGCTGTTTACCAGGAATAATATACAAGTCGCCATCGATCAACTCTTTGACCTCTTTAAAAACAGGTGTTCCGTCGTTGTACCAGGTAATTCCAGCCTGTTCATACTGTTGGGTCGGAAGTGTATGATTCGACACCGTAACCTCGATTGCAAAGCTGCCTTGACTACGATCAGGTGCTGGATGCAACAGGGCGTTTTTAACCGTATCTGCTACTCCTGGCTCGACCTGGATCTCCAACCCACCATCTACGATACGCCAATGGTCAGGATGTTCCCGTAACCATAACCAACCCGTGTCTAAATTGCCGTCGAAATTATCTTCAAAAATAATCGTTTCCTGAGATGAACTCATGTTCTCAAATACCTCTATACAAATCACCAGTAATTATAAAAGAAAACCGCAAAATTGAAAAGGAATTATTGAGTAAAAGGAAAATTTCGCATTTTTGACCGGCCACTTGCTAAACTTGTCAGCGAAGCGACATTATCAAAACAGAATAGAACCTTCGGCTTTCGCTTGTAAGCACTTAGTAATGTCATTACATTTTCTTGAATCAAATAAGTTAGGAGTACATATTGGCTGACCAAAAAGCAACAAACATTATATGGCATCAGTCTGAAGTCAATCAGACGGCCAGGGAAGAATTACTGAAGCAAAAAGGGGTCGTTATCTGGTTCACGGGGTTATCAGGATCAGGAAAGTCGACCATTGCTAATCAGGTAGCAAACGGCCTCCATCAACTGGGCAAGCTGACTTATGTCTTGGATGGCGATAATATCCGTCATGGGCTAAACAAGAATCTCGGATTTTCGCCTGAAGACCGCGAAGAAAATATTCGCCGAATTGGCGAAGTGGCTAAACTATTTGCCGATGCCGGAGTCATTACAACTACCGCCTTTATCTCTCCTTATCGTAAGGATCGGGATAAAGCGCGAGAGATTCTGGAGGATGGTCGTTTTATCGAAGTCTTTGTAGATTGTCCACTGGAAGTCTGCGAAAGCCGTGATCCAAAGGGATTGTACAAAAAAGCACGGGCAGGTGAAATTAAGGAATTTACAGGCATTGATGCACCCTACGAGGTCCCAGAAAATGCCGAGATCGTGATTAATACCAATGACTTAGATCTGGCTGCTTCCACCCAGAAGGTAATCGACTATCTGTCTGACAAAGGCACATTGTCCTAACCCACTATCCCCAAATAACCAGCAGGTAATGGCCTTCTCTCAACCTATCCCTGATTGATAGAAGACGGGAACGGTTCTAGGGTAATATTTCAAGGTGATTAATCGCCGTTTTCATCGCTTCCTTGACTACTTTTATTTCCCCTTTTCGTTTTCTGGCTTGATCCAAATGGCCAATGACCGCTTTATCACCGATTTTGGCCAGTGCTTCTGTTGCTAAAAACCGCACGCGATAGTTGTCGTCTGATAAGGCGGTGAGCAGTGGCTTAACCGCATTTTGATTGCCATAAACTTTTAGTAATTTTGCACCATTGGCTCGTACCCGATTGTCTTCATCCCGCAGATCGTTGATATACCGTTTCATTAGAAACTCATCTGCATGATCTGGATCGATTTGGCTTAAGGCGACGGCTACGTTTCGACGAACCAGATGACTTGGATTCGACAAGGCCGCCGTTAAGCCGGCAGTTGCTGGCTCTCCGATCTGAACTAATGTCCTAGTGACAGTAGACCTGAGTTCACTGTCTTGATGCTGAAGTCGCCGGATTAAATTCGGTACCGCAGATTTACCAACTACGCTTATGATTTTCGCCGCCTCGGGTCGTAGATCTGGCTCTTCTAACAAGACGAAGAGAGTATCAAAGGACGGCTCTAAAAATGTGGTTTCTTCGACCTTCTTGGCCGTTTCGGCCAGAGTCAGGAGAGCACTTTTTCTCAGATTCAAGTTCAGGTTGGTGTCAGTGGCATAACCGATTAGGTTTTGGTTGGCCAGCAAATCTAAATTATTCTTTATTGCCTCGACACCGCTAATTTGGCGAATTGCTAACAGCGCCGTCATCCGGGTAGATAGATCTCGATCCTGCAAATCGCCGAGACAGCGGCGCAAACGAAAAGATTCTGCCTGGTCTGGTGCAATATCGGTAGCAATAAACTCTACCAACGCTCGTGTGGTTCGATTCTGAGACCACAAACGGGTCTGAATCTGATCTAAAGCAGAAGTTCCAATCTTTTTGAGAGCGTCGGTCGCCGCCGACCGGATCGAACTGTCTGAGTCACTCAAGGCATCTAAGAGAGGGTCAATCGTAGCCTGTAATCGGGCGTCAGATTCCAGATGATTGGCGATCAATCCAACTGAAACAATGGCGTGCCAGCGGGCAGAGGCGTTTCCACTGCTTAACATCGGCACTAGTGCCTCCACGGCGGTATCCCCAATTTGACCGACCGTTATGGCCGCTTGCTGTCGAACTCGTGCATCTGAGTCGGATAACGCCGCGATGACGCCATCCGATAGGATGCCTGACTGTCCCAGCTGTTTGAGACCATTAGCCCGAATGCTAGGCTCTGGATCTTTCAGGTCGGCTTGGCTTTTCAAAACTCGATAGCTGTGGCTTTGATCAGGTTGCAACATTTCCAGCGTTTGTAAGGCGACCATTCTTAGTGTTGGATCTTCCGCATCTAATTTGCTAATTAGCAAATCGAGGGCCGGTACGCCGATCTGGGCCATTACGCTAACGACTACCGGATTTGCCCGTCCCTCGCCTATTACCAATGCGTCTAGTATCTGTCCAGCTTCCGGCATCCCAATAGTCACAAAGACCTGCCCCGCTTTGTGGCGCACTGTCATATCTTGATCTTGCAAGGTCAACAGGAGTGGGTCTATAGCTTCCAGTATAACTTCTTTCCCTAACCGTTGAGCCAAAGACTGAAGAGCGTCTAGCGATGCTGAACGGACAGTCACCGCCGTGTCTGACAATACAGTTACTAACGAGGACACCGCTTGTTGACTACCGATTTGACCTAGATCTCGACAGCTCAATGCTCTGACGGTCTCTGTGCTGTCCTGTAGGTCGGCCAGGGCTTTGATTTGCTGGTATTGGAGATGTTGTTGTGGATTGAGTCTGGCCAAGGCTCTGAGTGCGGTGGTTCGCACAGCGAGAGCTGGATCACCAATGTCAGCTTCATAGCGTGTAATTTGGTATTTGACCGACTCTGCAGTTGGAACAATTTTGACCACAGCATCCGCCGTGTGCGCTCGAACCTTCGCCTCCGAATGAGAAAGCAGAGGGACCAGCTTAGCCAGTGCTTTCTCAGATCCGATTTCTCCTAACGCATCAATGGTAGCTAGTCGTACATTTGAGTCTGGATCTGTTAACAGTTGAAGTAACGGTTGTATGGCTTTCTCGTCTCCTCGCAGCCCGAGAGCATAAGCGCCAAAAAGGCGAACCGCAGCCTCTTTATGATTCAGTTGCGTTATGTGTTGACTAACTTGTGCCTGAGCTAGTTGATTCAGTACCAGTCCCCAACCCAGTATCAACAAATACCAAGATCGCACATGCTTGTGCACTCGATCCACTCCTAACGAGAAACAGGAACAATATCTATATACTATTTCTCTTTATACTGTTTCTTCTACAAATGACTAATCATCCAGTTGTAAGATCTGGTTTGGCCTGTGCCATCGTTTTCCCGTCCCTCATACTCGCAAGTCCATACTCCATCGTAGCCTACGCTTTTTAAGCAGTCAACTGCTTTCTGCAAATCGATTTCGCCTTCACCCAGGGCTTCGCCTTGGTAGTTACCACGTGATCCCCGGCCATCTTTGAGGTGCGTGTGCAGAACATAAGGAGCCAGCATCTCGTAATATCGACCAACTGTTCCCAAATCGTGACCGAACCAGCGGTAGTTCATGGTATCCAGGCAACTTCCCACCCAGGGTGAGTTAACCTCTTCAATTAACTCTAACATTAGGTCGCCATCATTGGTAACAACGCCATGATTGTCCACCGCCAATTTGACTTGATCCCGCTCTGCAAACTGATCGACACAGCGCCGCAGGCAGTTTGCCATCGCTTCTACCCATTTTGTTTCAGGTACACTGTCTTTGGGCGAACCACCTTCCATCCGCAATGTTTTAGCCCCAAGAATCCCGGCTAGACCTGCAATCTGCTCAGTGCGATCAACTTGGGCTTTAACGGTTTCTGGGTCCAAAACCACAAAGTCATTTCCAACGGCGAAAGCGTTTACCTTCAGGTTCCAGTAATCGACCTTTTTTCTTAGCTCTTCGACTGCTTGTTCGGGGTTGTCTCCTGAGACTGAACCCGCTTGTAACTCGACATACTCATATCCAGTTTCGCTACAATACTTAAAAAAATCATCAATCGTACCGGCGAAATTATAGTGAATCATTCCAATTTTTACCGACATAGTATGTCCTCTTATTTCCTCTATTTCATTCAGTTAAATTTGATTTAGTACCGTTATTTTTATTTGATTGCCCGCCACTGTTGTACCTGTTGTGCGACGTTGAGGACGGTGCCAGTTTGTACTTCTTCTTTGTGATCTGACAAAAACTGACACAAAACCTCAAATTCCTCTCCGGAAAAACCGCCACCGTGATAATAGCTGGTTGGATCCCACGTCGATGGTTCCTCTCGCGACATACCGTGAAAAACGAAGATAATCCATCGCTTTTGCGCCATTGCTGCTTTAGCCGCTTGTATTAGGTCATTCCCGGACATCCAACCGCTGACAATCCAAGAAGTTAAATAGTGTAAATCGGTCAAGTCAGGATGGTTGGTGGCTTCCCCGGTCCCCCGTGCAGCAGGAAAATGTTTGGCCACGATGGGAACGTAACTCTGCCGATGTAGCCCTTCCCCAACATGGTTTTGGTAGCAAGGATAGCAAAATGTCCGTTCTATTTGTTCTGGTAGTAAGTTTCGCAAATGTTGCTCAGCTAATAGAATGTCGTCTTCAATCTCAGCTAACGATATCGTCTCCAGCGACTTTCGGTTAGACCAACCAAAGTTACGAGAACAAATGTGACTGACGGTGTGATTTCCAATCTCATGTCCAGATAAACCGACCTTTCGCCATGGCGCTAAATCGGTTTCTGTCCGGGGGTTAATGTAAAAAGTAGCGTGAAGAGCATATTGATTTAGAGTTGGAACTGCAATCTCTAACTGAGACGCTGAACCATCGTCAAAACTAAGTGAAACGGCTCCGGTGTCTTTCCAAAGTTGTGGTTGGTTCATTTCTTTTGATTAGGGGCCAATATCCATGGATCAAGGCTGAAACACAAGTTTAGTTCGTAGACTCGAAAACAGAGGTACAGAAGAGAAAAGGCGTTTGAAACCATCAATCTGATTCCAAACGCCCTATAATTTATCTGCTAAATTAAGATTGACTACTGTCCACGTTTTTTCTGCTCTGCCAAGTAACCGCTGATAATACCAATCTGCTGTTGTGCTCGCTTGACAGCCTGTGAAACCTGTGCATCGCTAGGTGGTGTGGCCTGATACCTCGTCCACAAATCATCATAAGCATTGATGGCTTTTTCATATTGCGTCTTGGCTTCAGCACCTTGATTAGCATCAGCAATTAGTAGATAAGAGTCAGCAATTTGCAGATGTGACAAATCCGCATACTTGGTTTCTGGATACTTGTCGATGATCGACTGGTAAGCCGCAATTGCCAGATTGGCCTTGTCGGCAAGCTCTCCAGAAGCTACCTCAGCTGTTCGCGCGGTATTCAAAACGGATTCAGCACTCTGATATTCGTAGAAGGCCAATGCGGTTTGTGTTTCACGGAGATACATTCCGGCATCGTTCTTCGTATCTTGACTAATCCCAGGGACTTCCATCGCTTGAGTATATCTCTCAATAGCTGCCGTATAGAGGCGTATCCGCTCAGACGATTCTATATCCGACTCTGAGCCTTGATTATAAAACTTATTGCCCAAATTGACGAATGCGTTGGCTGCATAGGGACTGGCCGGATAATTATCTGCCAGTACCTGATTGGTATCGAACAGTTCATTCAACCATTTCTGGCTGCCGGCTTCATCTCCGTCGGCTTTAGCAACTTCAGCTAAGTAAGAGTAGCAAGTCGAGATGGCGTAAACAGCTTCAGGAGCAGTCTCAGAGCGAGGAAAGTTTTGATGAACTTTCCTATACTCATCGATGGCTTTTAGATACTGGTTGGAGGCATAGAAGGCGTCACCAGCCTGAAATTGCCAAGTCGATGCATCTTTAGCTGATGAGAACCGCTTCGCCAAATCCTGGAAGGTCAGGGCCGACTGGGCGAAATATTCCTGGACTGCATCGGAAATACCTTCATCTTCCCCTAGTTGGACACGACCTAACTCGAACTGAGCAGTACTGGTGTAAACCAGAGAGGTTTGTATCGCTTCGCTTAGTTCTGACGAAGCGGGAAATACCCCTTTATCCGCATAGGCCACAAACTTTGAGAGGGGATCAATCGTGTTTGTCAGGTCACTCTTGTTCTTAGACGCTGATCCGAGTGAATAGGAGACTTGCCCCGATTGGAACAGTGCGTTCTGCACATACGGTATCAATGAACTATCGAGTTTGGCCAGATCACCAGCAATTGTCTCAACGGCAGCAAAGGACTGTGAGGAGTCACGCATAGCTTGAATATACGGCGCTAAGTCTGTTCCAACCTCTTCAGAGTATAGCGTTCTGGCTTTATCAAAAAGGAGACCTCCGATATTATACTGAGCTGAAACTCTTTGCGCTGCAGGCGTGGAGGGATTGTTTTTAGCAACATCCAAAGCCTGTACCGCTTCGGCAATAGCTTCGTCTAAACGTCCCAATTTCTTGAGCAGATCGGACTTTCGCAGTTGCGCATCGGCAACCATGGATTGAATGTTGCCATCGTCCTCATCGCCATAGTCTGCGACCAGTTTTTGATAGGTATTGAGGCTATTCTCATCATCGTTGAGTCGATCGTCATAAATCAGGCCTATTCGATAGTAGGATTGCGCCTGGACAATTCGATTACCGGTATTCTGAATTGCATTCTGATATGCCAATAGCGCATCGTCATACTGCTTCAGGCTTGCATCCAGTGCATAGCCCATAGCGAAGTAGGAACTACCTTTTAAGTCAGAATCATCTGTATAATCAATGATGTATTGATATTCGCCAACGGACTCTGCACTCTTGCCGGTGTTGCTATACAACTCAGCCAATCGAGAGTGCGACTGGAAAATCAGATCTAGGCGAGTCGCATCATCGGTTTGACTTTCATAAGAAGCGGCGGTGTTATAAGCGGCAATGGCACCATTACTGTCGCCTAAGCCCTGTTTCGACAGCCCCATGGTGTAGGCAGCACTAATGTTATTTTCAGGACTAACATCTTGGTCCAGCACCTGTTGCGACGTTGAGGACGCATTCTGGAAGGCCAGCTGCTTGGCTTGCGGATCTGATTCATTACTACCGCGCTGGTAGTAACAGACGGCCAACTGATACAGGCCGTTAATCATAACTTCCGGATCAGCAGTGGGATGGTCTTGTTGCAGTCTTTGATACTCAACGATAGCTGTATCGTAATCGCCTGCTCCATAAGCCAAATGACCAATTTTGAGTTGAGCGCGAGATCTAGAATCGACGGGCGCGCCTTGATTATCGGCGATTCGTCTCAAACTGGCGATCAATTGGTCACGTTGCTCTTCAGATTCGATGCCCTGCTTTTCAATGGCACTGGCCTTGACCAGGTCAATGTGACTTAACGCTTTAAGAATTCTGTTGTCCGCAGAGGAACCGAGCTTCTGGTAGGCTTCATCGGCATAAGCAAGCACATTTGCCCACTGTGTATCATCACCACCTTGAGCCAGGTCACGATAGGCCAAAACCAAACCGTAGTAAGCCTCAACCAAGTTGGGGCTGTCGGTGTAGTCAGCGATTACTTTGTTAAAAGCAGCTATCGATTTATCCATTAGAGAAGGATCTTTGCTAGCAGCTTTATAGTAGCAGAGACCAATCAAATACTGGGCGTCGTCAGCATATTCACCGGTTGGATTGCTCACCACAACTTTTTCGTACTCGACGGCAGCTTCACCGAATCGCTCCTCAGCTCGAAGCAAATCTGCCAACTTAATGGCGGCTAGAGACTGATTGTCAACGTTGAGCGAATCCATGATTTTGGCGTAGTGTTCAATAGCAGCCGAGGAGTCACCTTCGTTGATATAGCTTTGCGCCACCAACAACTGAGCACGTTCATAGTTGTCGCTATCTTCACGGATTGCTATGTAGAGTGCACGTGCTTCCCCCCACTGTTCCATTTTTTCGTGTGCCAGTGCTTGGTTGAGTTGGCATCCTTCAACTTGACCAATTCTTTCTGGGAAGTCGTCGTAACGGCCTGCCTCGATTCCAGTCAAGAATGCGTCATCTTTGAACTTCTCAACCGCTGCTTTGTAGGCTGACACCGACTTTTGCAGTAATTCCTCGTCAAACGCACCTTCGGTATCATCAGCAGCGGGTTTAGCCGCTTCATAATAGGCCCGTCCTTCTTGGAACTTACCGACCAATTTCATCAGGTGAAACTTGGGTAGATCCATAAACGACCACAGGTTAGCATATTCTGCAGCCGCTTTCAGATACTGCTCAAAGTCGTGGAACTGCATATCGGCAAACTTCAACTGGACTTCAGCCGCTAAAATATCGAGTTCGGGATCTTCTTTGTTTTTATCGATGAACTCACGTGCGACCTTTTCCAATTCCTCTTTTCGGCCCAGATCGTTCAAGGCCCAAATTGCACCGTAGAGAGCGTGAGGGGCTACCGGATCGGTGGGGAATTGGTCAACCGCTTTTTGATACCAACTGAGGGCGATTTCTAAGTTTTGAGTTGCTTGATCCTCCTCATCAGTCTCACGCTGTTTGGTGGCTAACTTATAGTGTGTCTCACCCATTTGGTAAGTGACATAGGGGATCAACTCCGAGTCCTGTGCATGTTCATCCAGAATTCGCTGATAGGCGGCCGAGGCTTCGCTCCAACTTTCCAGACGGAAGTGGCTATCGGCAATACCCAATTTGGCCTCAGAAATAAAAATACTTTCCGGATACGTATCTAGCAACGTTTGGTAAGCCGTAATGGCGTTGGCATAGTCGCCTTCGTCGAAATAGGTTCGACCAATTGCTGTCTGGATTTCGGCTTGAACATCTTTATCATCCGTATTTTGGATGGCGAGTTCGTAATTGACCCGTGCATTATCGTAGTCTTTTTGACGGGCATAGATTGCACCTGAGTCAAAGTAGGCTGCCGTGACATACTTGCTGTTTGGGAACTTGGTGATAAAGTTGGTATACCGACCGATTGCATCTTCGAACCGGTTGAGTTGGCTGACACAATAAGCCGCTTTGTACATGGCTTCGGCTTGCAGATCAGCATAGTTCTTGAACTCCTCCGTGGCTAATTTATCAAACTCCTGGTAGGCTTGTTCATAATTTTCTTCATCCAGGAATGATTGCGCAATTAGGTGTTGGGCGTCGTCCTTAAAGTTCGAGTTAGGGAACCCGTCTAGAACTTCCTTGAAAGCTTGGCGGCTTTCGTCATATTTTTGCAGTTTGTAATTTAACTGGCCCGTTGCATACCAAGCGTTTTCAACAAACTGGCTATTGGGAAAGTTTTCGACTAACTCCATGAACTTGGGTTCGGCCAATTCATACTGCTCTTGCTTGTACAGCACATTTGCCCAAAGGTAGGTTAATCCTTCCATGTGGCGAGGTACGACTGCATTGGGGAAAATTTCTTCAATAATCTCAGTCGCTGTATCGTAGTGATTGAGGTCACCTGTGTCTTCTGCCATTTTGGAATAGCAAACTGCAATCTTAAATTTAGCCAGTGTGTAGAAGTCTTTGTCAATCACTTCCGTCTTGACCATTGGTTTCGTAGCTTCGTCTAGTGCGGCTTCGTATTTGCCAATCGCACCTTCATAATCCTGTTTGGTATAGAGTGCTTCACCCTCTTTGTAGAGGGTTTCAACCTTCTTAGAGCTTCCAGCCGGCCAAAGCAGCACCACACCTAAGGCCAAAACAGCTATCGCAGTTATCACCTTGTTATTCATTTTACTCTCCTTATTGTGAAATTAATCTTACAAATCAAAATCATGTTCAAAAGTCATGCCCCAAAGCAAGGGTTGCATGTAAATGTTAGAATTTACTATTCACTAAAGTCCATTTAAACTTAAGTTCGTGTCACGTATCGGATCTTGTTTTAACGGCACAACCATTTCGCGAAAAACCTCTGGCAAGCGATTGATTCGGGCCAAACGGCTCTGTGGCGGTGCGCTGTAAGAAAATGCGAATAGTGCAGATGTATTCGCTCCTATACTTTCTGGTTCAACAGTAGATTTAGCGGTAGTAACAGTCATAAGATCTTCATTTCCATCGAGTAGAGAAACTTCATCCCCCACTTTTAAAAAGTTAATTCTATCGCTGTCCTTACCGCCCAGAGGTCGAACACCCTCGGGTTGTTTAACAAAAACTGCAGGTGAATCTGATACCTGACTTGTAATAGCTAAGTCCCCAAGCTGTTGTTGTGCCGCTTGTGATGTGGCGAAAATTAGCCGATCAAATCGTTGATTATCCTCAGTTGAAAGATCAAAGGCAAAGAGACTTCTACTATTATCAGGTGGATCTGACAGTACCAAAGTTCCTGAACCTTGATTCAGCGTGGAACCGGAAACCGTCAGATTCGAAGTTGAATTAGTCAAAAAGATTTTAAAGATGGCCATGGCAAACAGAAAAATTAATAATCCACTTGAATACCGAGTCAAAGGGGATAATAGTTTCCATTCAAAGCTAAAAACCCGCCCCAACCTGCGCCACCAGAGAAAATCAGCAGGACGATTTTCGATCCGCTGTTGTAAATCGGTAAAGACCCGACCCTGATTCGGCAACGGTGGTGAATGATAATACTGCAGTAAACCCTGAATCTTGACGAGAGATTCTAACGCATAACGACAAAAATTGCAACCCCCTAAATGACAAGCAACCATTGTACGCCGATCCTCGGTTAACAGATTGTCGTTGTAATCAGAGAGACATCGTTGTACCTGTTTGCAACTTAGACTCATGTCTTATTCTCCCTTCAGCAGTGATTTATCAGTTCCGGGATGACGGGCAACGCCTGTATAAGGGCGAAGTAAGATACGCAATTTTTTTCGTGCATAGTGGAGACGAGATCGAACTGTACCTTCTGAGCAACCGAGAATATCCGCAATCTGTGGATGGCTTAGTCCTTGTAGTTCGTGCAAAATAACCACCGTTCGATGGTTGAGTGATAAGCTGTTGACAGCTTGCGTCACCCATTCCCGAAGCTCTTTTCTTTCCGCTTCACGGGTTGGATCTTGTCTGGGGTCAATTTCCTGTTGGATCGTTGTTTCACCCACAGTCGAAAATAGCGATTCTCGTCGCCGATTTCGGCGATTAACCGCGTCAATCGATAGATTGACCACAATCCGATACAGCCAGGTTTCAAATGCCGAGTCATGGCGAAAAGAGTGGATCGAATCGTAAACCTTTAGAAAGGTATCTTGCAACACATCGTTAGCATCGTCGAGGTTTTTGGTAATTTGGATTGCTAATCGATAGACCAGATGTTGGTATTGACCAACCAGGATGGCCAGAGCCGTCATATCTCCAGCCCGAAGATCAGCGACCAAAATGGTTTCTGTTCGTTCCAAAAGCTACCTCTTTAAATCTTATGCCTATCTGTCAGATCGTATGATTAGACGTTTTGTTTTACCAAACCGTTCAATTTTTTTGCCGAGGTTGAAACTAGACGAACGCTGCCATGTTGAGCGTCATCTTAACGGTTTTCTGTTATCAGACCTGGTTGAATCTGCCGGATGGCCCGATCTGTCTGAGTTGAAATCCCAACCAGTATCTCCAGCGACTTTTGGGCATAAACCGGATCTGATCTTAACTTGCTCTCAGCATCGTTTACCAACGAGTGGATTGTGTTGAGATCAATTCGGGCTAAGTCTACAAACGTTTGCCGGGCTAAGTCCCAGGCACCCGCTTTCTTGTAGCAGACCCCCAGTTTTAGATAGACTTCCGGCTTCTGAATGCCCAGGGCTACAGTTTTTTCTAAACACGCTCCAGCTCGAAGATAATCACCCATCATGTAAAACTGCTGACCCAGACTCATTACCACGTCATCCAGCAAAACTCCGTCACTGGCCAAGCTTTCCCTTACCTCTCCCACCTCCAACATACCACTTTCCCGTAGAAGTTGTTGAGCATTGTGCTTGAAAGTCAGCGAAGATTTCCAACTGGCAAGTTCGGCACTGGCATTTGGTCGGGATAGCGGGCCGATCCCCGCTTCAGAGGTTTGCCGTCTCCGACTTTCAGTATCGGTTCTTTGTATTGGAGCCTCGGGAGTCATCGTCCGTTCAGCAACAATTTCCCCTCCCAAAGCTTTCAGTTTCTGCTGTACCGAATTCTTTGTTTGCGGAAAGTCTACTAACAGGCGAGCGTAAGTCTGCTGGGCCAGATCTACTTGATGGGTCCGGGTGTAAATCTCGGCGATGCGCAGCAAAACTTGGGGCTGGTCTTCTACTTTGGCAAATCTCTGTCCGTAATCTTGATAGCGTTGAAGCGCATCGTCGTATCGAGCCTGGTGAAACAGACAGTCGGCAATTCGTCTTCGGGCTAAAACTGCCGGCTGATGGTTAGAAAAATCGAGGGTATACTGTAGGTATCGATCCTGAGCCCGACTATAATTTTTCTGCGAAAAGTCGTGTTCTGCCAATGTCCATAGAGCTACCCCTGCTTGGGGAGAGGTTGGTTGTCGGTCGACAATTTCCTGAAAAATAGAGAGTCCTTTTTCAGTATTGTTCAACTGGTGGTAGTAAATCTGCGCAGCTTTCAGATACGCCTCTTGTGCTGCTTCTGAATCCGGATGGGCTTCCACTACCTGCGCATAGTGTCGTAAAGCCAGATTCGGATCAGCGAAGTGTGGTGTTGCCGTCGTTGTCAAATGACAAGCGTTTAGGACCAGAAGTGCCAGAAATACCGTGAGCAGAGGCATAAGCTAGACAAACAGTGGTTGGATCACGTTACCTTCGTTGACCACCCGAATCGGACGGCCTGCCCGTGAGTGATTTTCCAGATTATGGTCGATCCCCAACGCGAAACAA
Organism: Candidatus Poribacteria bacterium; assembly: GCA_002699335.1. The sequence continues at coordinate 26,194 of PACG01000168.1, read as the reverse complement.
AGCGATGCAAGCATGTCTTGCACCGAAATCGAATTACCCAAGACCTTAGTTCCATCTTTATCGGTGGCTCCGATTGCTTGCCCTCCTCGAACACCACCTCCAGCTAATACCATCGACCAGCCATTAGGAAAATGGTCTCGCCCTTCGTCTTTGTTGATCTTAGGAGTACGACCAAACTCACCTAGCCAAACTACCAGGGTTTTATCCAACAGTTCGCGTTCAGATAAATCGTCAATCAAGGTTGCAAAGGCGGGATCGATTACATTCATCAGATTGCCGACCCGACTGAAGTTATCGCTGTGCGTATCCCACCCATCGAGGGAAACCTCGATAAACTTGACTCCTTGTTCTACCAATCGACGCGCCATTAAGCAACCCTGACCAAACTGATTCATGCCATAAGCTTCCCGCAGGGCAATAGGTTCTTCGTGTAACTCAAAGGCTTTCTTGCGTACGGAGTTAATCAGTTTATTAGCTTTATTATAAACGGCCTGGTGGGCTTCGGCACTTCTACCTGCACGATCCAGCAGAAAGTCCTTTTCTAGATTTTGTAGCATCTGAAGACGCTGTTGAAAGCGGTGGGCGTCCATCTGCGCCGGATAGTCGATATCATCGATCGGCTTCATCGGATTGTTGACCACAAATGGATCGTGTGCCGCATTCAGGAAACCGCTATTATAGCCCGGTGAATTGATGTTGATGCAGTGAGGCAACTCAAAGCTTTCATTCCCCAAATAGTGGGAGATCAGTGAGCCAAGGGTTGGATGCTTAACCACCCCGGTTGGGGCGTAACCGGTATGGAGCAGATAGCGTGCCCGTTCATGATTGCCTTCTTGCGTCACCATGGAGCGGATGACCGTCAAATGATGGGCTTGTTCTGCTAACAGCGGCAAGGTCTCGGCAAATTGTAGATCGGGTACATTGGTCTTAATGGCTTTGAAAGTACCACCATTGACTGAGTTGGGTTTGGGGTCAAAGGTATCCAGTTGGCTCGGTCCACCGTTCATAAACATGACAATGCAGTGTTCTGCTAGCGGACGGGGTTTGGCCGATCCGGCTACGGCAGAGAAGCACGCATGTTTCCAAGCGATAGCACCAATAAGGCCACTCAGTCCGACTTGGATAAACTTCCGTCGAGACAGGTCTCGTGGGTGAAAATCCGGGACTGAAGGATCGCGAGGGTTGAACAGCACGGTTGTCACCTCGTTAGCTGGTTATTTGCGGGTAGATTATAACAAAAAAGGCGACCCAAAATCAATTTGGGCCACCTTTTAAAACTCCCCCGGACGGGCTCGAACCGCCGACCTAGTGGTTAACAGCCACCCGCTCTACCAACTGAGCTACGGAGGAAACTGCACCGATTCGGTACACTCGCTATTATACATACCACCCCCAACAAGCGCAAGACTTTTTTGAAATCTCGGACATGCTTTTGCTACAATTGACCTCATGCCGTTTTCTGTCCAGAATTGCAAACACTCCAACCTTGCATTTACATTTTTGACCTGTCTGGTCCTGGTCAGTCTCTCCGGTTGTGGTGCCGACCGTGAATTTGAATCCGACCTGGCTGAACAGAATCTGGCCAAAGGCTGGGAGGCCTACCAACAGCAGTCCTTCGCTGAATCCTTATTGAACTTTGAACGATCCATTCACTTAGATCCAGACCTTTCCGATGCTTACAACGGTCTAGGCTGGAGCCACCTCAGTATCTTGCAAACAGCCGAAATACCACCACAATCACTAAATCTCGCTTTGATGGCTTTCGAACAAGCCATCCGCTCAGACAAGAAAAATGCTGATGCTTGGCTTGGTTTAGCCAATACACTCTTTTTGCGTCGAAAAAGTGCTACCGATTTTGAGTCGGCTATTTTGGCTCTAGATAGTGGACTGGCCGCCGATTCATCGCGACTTTATCGACACGACTATCAATCGATCTCCGATGTCTATACCTTGAAAGCCCTCTGCTATCTCTATTTAGGGCAAACCGATCAAGCCAGCCAGTGGTTGGAAAAGGTGGCCGTCGTTTCAACTGCAGTTCCAGCACTACACCTTGAATTTCCAGTACGACTTGACTAAATAGAATGGCAAAAAACAAATTCAAATTACTACAAACGGATACCGGTACGAACGCACGGTTAGGCCAACTACGAACTGCTCATGGATTGGTCAACACACCGATCTTTATGCCCGTCGGTACCAAGGCTACTGTCAAAACCTGTTCTCCACGAGACCTGGTAGATCTAGGTGCCGAAATCATACTCGGCAATACTTACCACCTTTACCTCCGACCAGGTCATAATATCATTCGGCAAGCCGGTGGATTGCACAAGTTCATGGCCTGGAAAAAGCCGATTTTAACTGACAGCGGTGGGTTTCAAGTCTTTAGTTTGGGCGCATCCCGCACCATCACCGAAGAAGGGGTAGAGTTCAAGTCCGAGATCGACGGTCAAAAACACATGATTACGCCTGAACGCTCAATTGAGATTCAAAACGCGCTGGGTGCTGACGTCATTATGATTTTCGACGAATGTCCGGCTCACACCACTGATCGTGCTTACATTGAAAACTCGATGCAGATGACCTTGCGCTGGGCGGAACGGTGCCGACGAGCCCACCAGAACAGTAATCAATTGCTGTTCGGAATTGTGCAAGGGGGATTTTTTGCCGATTTGCGTCGTAGCAGTGTGGAAGGTACGGTTGCCCTCGACTTCCCCGGCTATGCCATCGGTGGATTAAGCGTAGGCGAACGTAAAGATTTGATGTATGAAACGCTAGCTGTAACCGCACCATTTCTGCCAGAGGATAAGCCGCGCTACTTGATGGGAGTTGGTACACCCGAAGATCTAGTCTACGGTGTCAGTTGCGGCATCGATATGTTCGACTGCGTAATGCCGACCCGCAATGCGCGCAACGGATCTCTGTTTACGACCACCGGGGGCATTAAAATTCGCAATGCCCAATATAAAACCGACTTTACCCCCTTAGATCCTAGTTGCATCTGTTACACCTGCCAACATTTTACCCGAGCTTATATAAGACACTTGCACCTCGAAAACGAAATCCTTGGACATCGCCTAAAAACCATCCATAATCTTCACTTCTATCTAAGCCTAATGCGCGGGATCCGATTAGCTATCACTGACGGATCGTTCACCAAACTCAAAGACCAGATTCCAACCTTGATGCAGATAGGTCAGGACGTTTCCTCCAGTCTATCTTACTAAAGTTTTGGATATTAGATGGGTTGAAAAAACGACAGGAAACGTAAGATTGTCCCCGTACTATATACACAATCAGTCGTACGTAAAGAGCAACTCTTTCTGAATCCAAGTGATAATTTCGCTCACCCCTTCGCCAGACCGCAAATCTGTGAACACAAAAGGTTTCGTGCCACGCATAGTCCTTGTGTCTTTTTCCATGACAGTTAGGTCGGCTCCTACATATTCCGCCAGATCGATTTTATTGATAACAAGCAGATCTGAGCGCGTAATTCCCGGCCCGCCTTTACGCGGAATTTTATCGCCGCCCGCGACATCTATCACGTAAATCGCTGCATCGACAAGTTCGGGGCTAAAAAAGGCCGCTAGATTGTCTCCACCACTTTCGAGAAACAGAATATCCAGATTCGGAAAACTGTGACACATCTGCTCAACGGCTTCCAAGTTCCCGGAAATATCTTCACGGATAGCGGTGTGGGGACAACCGCCGGTTTCAACGCCAAGGATTCGTTCTGCCGGTAGTGCTTCAACGCGCAAGAGAATCTCTGCATCTTCACGGGTATAGATGTCGTTGGTGATTGCCGCTAATTCATAGCGATCCCCCATCGCTTTGCAGAGGTTTTCAATCAACGCGGTCTTCCCAGAACCAACCGGTCCACCAATGCCCAGTTTCAAAAGCTTCACGGAATCTCCCTTTTATAATGTCGTTCTCTTAAAAAAATCGAAGGACCGAAGTTTCCCGATTCGGTGATTGTTCATTGGTTGCTTTGCCACAATTGGTGTATGACTACCCTTCGATTAGATCTGTAGACTAAATCTATTTTTCGCGTCATCGATTTCTTGGTGGGGTTTTCTTTGTTGGGCAATCGGAGTGCCCCCCCTATATTTGCGGCAAAGTCGAGTTAGATTTTACGACACAAAAAGACGCGAATAGAGTCGCTCGTGCTGCATGCTCCGAATATCGAGTCCTGGTGTGAAGTTACCTAGATTTCCTGGTTCTGCGCACTCTACAAATGTTGCAATTTCAACCAACTCCGGATGAACAGCTTGAATCACCAGTTGCCCGTCGGTTGCACCAAGCGGGATGAGTCGAATCGCCGCTGAAACTTGTCCGACGACATAAGCGTGCAGATAGCCAAGCAGCGATGTGTGCAGATCAATTGAGGCGGATTGTGTCACTAGACCGTAGGCAATTGCATGATGACCAGCACATTTTCCAGATTGGATGCATGCCCTATAGGCATCCAATTTTTCATGGTCAAAGAGTCGATTGGCGTTTCGCAGAAATTGCTTGCCAGTTTTGATGCTTCCTTGGCGAGATTCGTCGGGGGTTTTGAGTGCCGTGAGCCGGGTGTCTAGGTCAATGATATATTCGATGTCAGTCGTTTTATATGCTAATGTCACTGCAACCGCATCTCCGTTTCGGACACCATGTTGGAGAACTGACCGAAGGTACGTCTCAAACGTCCACCGGTCGTTGACAAGACCATATTGAGTATAGGTTTCGAGACCAAATGAGTGAGCAAAACTGCCAGTTGGGAAAGAGCTGTCGATTAGCTGAAAAAGTGAGAGTAAAGTATCATCGTCCCGATGGCTATCAACGGACATGTGAATGGGGGAGTGTTTGTCGACTAGCATGCGTGAAGATTCGTCGCTCGAGAGTATATTTGAAGCCGAATCGCTCAAACTGTTTTTCAAGGACAGGCTCGTAGGGGATGAGAATCGCATCGCCGTCAAACCCAATGGGACGGTGGAGATTCCCGATTTGGTGGCAAGCCAGACCAAACTCTTTGCGGGTTTGGGGATGCATGACAATGACCTTCTCATCAACACCTTCGATGACGATTTCAACCTCTTCATCTCGATACAACACGTCGCCCGGTGATAGAACTGTGCCCGTAGGAAGTGCCAATCCGACTTCCCGGCCGGCCACCGTTTTCAATCTTTGACGGCATTTTTGACGTGCTTCCCAATCAAGTGGTAATGAATCACGCTCGGAAGAGAATAGATCGCGCGGTGTTGTGATAATCTTTTCGACGACAATCATCGGTAAACCATAGTATTTAACATCTATTCCTGGCCTTCATGTATTGCCTCTTAGCCTTCTTTCTGGTCAAAATAGAAAATACCGTTGTGCCATCGGAAGCACTTCGGCCGGCTCGCAAGTCAAGAGTTCGCCATCTGCCAGAACTTCATAAGTCTCCGGGTTGACCTTGATTTGTGGTAAGTAGTTGTTATGAATCATCGATGACTTGTCCAGATCACGACAATTTTTTACCGCGACCGTTGGCTTTTGTAGGCCGAGACGACTGCCAACTTCCCGTTCCAAGGCAGATTGTGAAACGAACGTACAAGACGCGGTGTAAGGTACACGCCCAAATGCCCCAAACATCGGTCTTCCCAAAACAGGTTGTGGCGTCGGAATCGATGCGTTGGCATCCCCCATAGCCGCCCAAACGAGGAATCCGCCTTTAAGTACCAGTTGTGGTTTGACGCCGAAGAACGCCGGATCCCACACGACCAGATCTGCCATCTTACCAACCTCAATCGAACCGATGTGGTCGCTAATTCCGTGTGCGATCGCCGGATTGATGGTATATTTTGCAATGTAGCGTTTTAGGCGAGCATTATCGTTATCCCCGGCTTCTTCACTAAGGCGGCCACGTTGCACTTTCATCTTGTGCGCTGTCTGCCACGTTCGGAGAATAACCTCACCGACACGCCCCATCGCTTGTGAATCGGACGCCATCATGCTAAATGCGCCTAGGTCGTGAAGGATATCTTCGGCGGCAATGGTCTCCGGACGAATACGGGATTCAGCAAAGGCTAGATCTTCAGGAATTGAAGAATCTAGATGGTGGCATACCATCAGCATATCGAGATGTTCATCGATGGTGTTGACTGTGAATGGGCGCGTCGGATTTGTCGAAGAGGCAAGCACATTGCGCTCACCACAGACTTTGATGATATCTGGTGCGTGCCCACCACCGGCCCCTTCTGTATGGTAAGTATGAATCGTTCGTCCTTTGAAGGCAGCGATAGAATCCTCAACGAAACCTGCCTCGTTTAGTGTATCAGTATGAATTGCAACTTGAACGTCGTATTCGTCGGCAACTGAAAGACTACAGTCAATAGCAGCAGGAGTTGTGCCCCAATCCTCGTGCAGTTTTAGCCCCAACGCCCCGGCTTCGATCTGTTCACGGAGCGATTCTGGCAGCGACGAGTTGCCCTTGCCTAAAAAACCGAGGTTGATTGGGAATCCTTCAGCAGACTCAAGCATCCGCTCAATGTTCCAAACACCAGGTGTACAGGTCGTTGCGTTGGTGCCGGTTGCAGGTCCGGTTCCACCACCAATCATTGTTGTAATTCCTGATGAAAGGGCCTCGTTAACCTGCTGTGGGCAGATGAAGTGGATATGAACGTCAAGCCCGCCCGGCGTCACAATCATGCCCTCGGCAGCAATGACTTCTGTGCCTGTGCCCACAATCATATCCTGACTGACACCTTCCATTAGATTAGGATTTCCCGCTTTACCGATGCCGACAAATTTTCCGTTTCGGACCCCGATGTCGGCTTTGACAACTCCCCAGTAATCTAAGATTAAAGCATTGGTTAACACTAAATCGAGTGTACCTTGATCTCTCGTAACTCCAGGCATCTGTCCCATGCCATCACGTAGCGTTTTACCTCCACCAAATTTCGATTCATCACCGTAAGCAGTATGGTCATTTTCTACTTCGATGAATAGTTCGGTGTCGGCAAGACGAACTTTATCGCCGACGGTTGGCCCGTAGAGGTCTGCGTATGTTTGTCGTGGGATATTGAGTGACATTGGAACTCCCTTCGTAAGCTACCTTGTTAGTTATCCAGCCTTGTATGACGTAGTAAGAGGTAAGGGGGAAATCAATCAGCAGGTTTAGTATGTTTACCCTNGATTCNGAATCNAGGGTAAACATACTCATTTGTCAAGCTGTCCATTTATTTTGTTGTTTAAGCCATGAACGATGCGTTTGCCTTTTAATTCGGTCAGTGTAACTGTCTTCTCATCACCGGGTTCGAAACGGGCAGCGACGCCTGACGGGATGTTCAGGCGCATACCGTATGCCTCTTGTCGGTCGAACTGAAGAGCCTCGTTGACCTCAAAAAAGTGAAAATGGGATCCGACCTGTATAGGTCTATCACCGGTGTTGGCGACGGTCAATTCGANGGTCCTACGGCCGGCGTTCGCGGTAATATCTCCTACTGCGAGTATGTATTCTCCAGGGATCATGTTTTCCCTCCGATTACTGGTACTTATTGGGCAAAATGATGTTGTCTTGTTAGCGATTCAGCATCTGTATCACTTGCATCTGAAACTATGCGTCGGCGTCCAATGCTCCGAAANGGGGTCGCCTATCAATACAACACGATAATGAGATCGTGCAAAGCTAAAGAACATCTGAGAGANCAGATACGAAATCTCTGTAAACGGTCTTCTTGTTAAAGTCCGACGTTCAGCAAAGTGCCCGGCTCCTAAACAGAACTGGCACAACTGGTTTCCAGGTCTCTTTTCGTGACTATCGAATTGGGTTATGTACAGTAACTAACTTTGTGCCATCGGGAAAAGTTCCTTCAACCTGCACTTCGTGAAGCATCTCTGGTACGCCTTCCATGACATCGTCGCGAATTAGAAACGTTGTACCATAGGCCATCAATTCAGCGACAGNTTTTCCGTCGCGAATTCCCTCTAAAATTTCTGCAGTGATAATCGCAACTGCCTCCGGATAATTGAGTTTTAGGCCACGCTCTTTTCGATCTCTAGCAAGTTGTGCCGCAACATAGATTAAGAGCTTCTCTTGTTCTCTTGGTGTTAAGTTCATAAAAATTCTCCTCCGGGCTTACAATACCAGATTTTCGATCTCAATACTTACGCAGGTCGATCAGGTCTAATCCGAAATGTTCGGTCTTGATCCAGTTCCATATCGTCTGAAAAGCAGATTGGATCGATTGTGTGTTGTGAGCGAGCATCCGTATTGTAATGCCGTTACGATGGAGTCGTGATAGCCCACCAATCGATTTTTCTGGTTGGTTGAGTAATGGGTTAGCCACATCGCAGAGTAATTCCCATTTAGGGGTGTCGATTTCAAGATCTCCGATTAGATACCAACTTCCCCAACAAGGATAATTGTCTAACACTCCAAGATCGGTGAGGTAGAGTTGTGTTTTGGGTTCAATATAAAAAGAATCGCATAGTAAAAGGCCATTACGGTCGGAGACTTCAAGGAGATTTCGGTAGGAGCTAAACGCCAAAANTTCCCCTCGCGCTAATCGACCGGGCATGATAATTTCTTGTAGGACAACTTTTGCACCATCCTCCAAGAAAACGGAAAGCTTTTGATTAAAGTTAGCATCTCGGAACAAAATCATCGAATCAGGCAGATACTCGAACATGGCACTTTCGCCAACGTGAATGTGCATCTGCTGTTTGGCACCAGAGGTCGGCATACCGTAAATTTTCGTTGCTGCTTGTGTTGTCAAGAGTACGTACGCGTCTTTCGAAAGGTCGACATCAATTTGGTAATTATCTCCCTGCACCACTCCACCGGTAGGGCTCAACAGATAAATACAGGTGCAGCCGGATTTGTGATGGCGAGGCTTCATCACCTGCAGGGGCACCCGGAAGTAACTCCGGGCCATTACAGTGCGTTCCCCTTCCTTTACGAAGGAGAGCTTGAGTTGGCCATGACGCCCAGCCGAAGATTGGAGTGACATTATTCACCGTAGGTTCGGAAACACAACTGAATTGCGTCTGGAACAGATGAGCAAACTTTCCAACCGTGGATAATCTGCATCAGTGGTCTCAGACACTCAAGTATTCCCGGATAATCTCCTGAGTCAAGCCTTCCGCCTCAGCGTTAGCNACAATCTCACCACGATTCATTATGTAAAAATGCTGACAGAATTCTCTGACAAAATCCAGATACTGTTCAACAATCAAGATCGCCATTTGCCGTTGCTCAACCAGTTGTGTTAATACCTGTCCAATCTGCTGGATAATGTTAGGTTGAATCCCCTCTGTTGGCTCATCTAAAATTAAAATCTTAGGATCGGTTACTAGAGCTCGTCCGATGGCAAGTTGTTGTTGCTGTCCACCTGAAAGATCGCCCCCCATTCGGTCACACATCTGACGTAGGATCGGAAACAAATCTAGAACCTCGTCAGGTACTANCTTTCGTTTTAAGCTACCTGATAGTCCNACTCGCAAATTTTCTTCCACNGTCAACTTGGGAAAAATCATCCTCCCCTGCGGAACGTAACCGATCCCAGCTAAAATGCGCTGATGAGCGGGCGTCTTTTCAATCGACTGGCCATCCAATTGAATTATACCGGCTGTGGATCGAAGAATACCGACAATATTTTTCATCAGCGTCGTTTTCCCAACACCGTTACGCCCCATGACACTTACAATTGTGGCTGACGGAACATCTAGCGAGATATTCCGCAACGCTTGAACTTCACCGTAGGAAAAGGAGAGATCTACAATTGATAGCATATTTTCACCTCGGTGGCAAAGCAGACTTATCGGCCTAAGTAGGCCTCGATCACCTCTTCATTTTGTTGCAAGTCGGCCAATGTGCCCTCAGCCATAATTTTTCCTTCATGCAGCATGGTAACAGGCGAATCGAGTTGCCGGACAAAATCCATATCGTGTTCAATTATGAGCANCGTATGTTCGCCTTTAAGTTCCAAAAGTAACTCTGCGGTCAAAGCTGTTTCGGCATCGGTTANACCTGCAGCAGGTTCATCAACCAACAATAACTTCGGATTAGACAAAACTAAGGTGCTGATGGCTAACCACTGTCGCTGACCATGACTCAGGTATTTAGCTTCAGTATGCAACTCATTTTTGAGCCCAACCCGCTCCAAAATCGATAAGATCTGGTTGTTTTCCTCCGGGGAAATCTTACTATACAAATTGGCGAACCAGTTCTGATGACCAGGTAAAGCGAGTTCCATATTTTGATAAGTTGTAAGACTATCGAAAACTGTCGGCGTTTGAAACTTTCGTCCAATTCCGAGAAGAGCAATCTCGGTTTCAGTGGTCTCTGTAATATTCTGCCCCTCAAAATATACGGAGCCGGTGGTTGGCCGCGTCTTACCGCTGATAATGTCGCACATCGTCGTTTTGCCGGCNCCATTAGGACCGATGACCACTCTTAGTTCGTTGTGCTCAATTCCTAAGGCCTCAATATCAAGTGCCTTAAATCCATCAAACACGGCTGTAGTCCCCTGTAAGAATAAAATGTATTTCTCTTCTGAAAACCGGCTCTCAGTTGGGCTGTCCAGAAGATATTCCGAAATGCGAGTGTTAGTTCGACCTTCGACCATTGGCATTATTGATGCGCGCCTATTTGATCTGAATCTGGCACCTTTTTGAATTTCCCTAGTAGGTGTTGTGGAAGCTTAACTAAGCCGTTGGGATATCCAAGTACCACCGCTAAAAATAGGAGCCCAAGAACAATCGGCCACGCTTTAGCGAAGGTCAGTCCACCAGGAAACAGCATGTAGGTTAATGGAATCGGTTGATTGAAGGAGGTCAAGAAGTCGTACAATAGATTGACAGCCAAAGTTCCAACCAGCGCACCTGACAGCGTACCTCGCCCGCCAACGGCCACGAAAATAACGATCAAAATAGATCGCTCTGCTCCCATATTATAAGGGGTGATAATCTTCATTTGAGGGACGTATAACAAACCACCCAAACCCGCCGTAACTGCCGCCAAAATAAAGGCGAACAATTTGTAGATATAAGGCTTATAACCGGAAAACCGGAGGGTGCTCTCCGCGTCGCGAACAGCAACTAGAACTCTTCCCAAGCGAGTTTGGGTAATATAGCGGTACAGAAGATAGGTTACAAAGATAGCCATAGTCGTTAACAAATAAAGGGTGAATTGAACAGTATCCGTTGAGAGGTCAAAACTCAAAGCTGACTGCTGGCAAACATCGGTTCCATGTGGGTGTCTCGCAATACAGATGCGAGCAAAACGGGTCAGCCCGTTAGTACCACCGAACTTCATATTGTTCATAGTAAAAAAGTTTTGGGCGGCAACCGTAATTGCTTGGGTCAGAATTGCAAAGTAAACTCCTCGAACCCGACTACGGAAACCGAAATAACCTATGANAAAAGCAAAAATGCCCGGAATCAGCAGCCCTAAAAAGATAGTATTTGGTAAGGACCAGAAAGGTTTCCAAAACCATGGCACCATCGCGTCACCTGGTGCCTCACCGACCTTGTAAGGGTAGACAACAAACAAGCAGGCGGGAAGTTTCCATCCAGTTTTGTCAATGATCCCTTCAGGTCCCCCGTGATGCGCCAAATACATTCCCATCGCATATCCGCCCAGACAGAAAAAGAGTGCCTGGCACAAGCCCAAGATTCCCGCATAACCCCAGATAAGATCTAAGCCAATTGCAACTAAGGCAAATGATAGATATCGCCCCAGTTTATTAACAGTCCCGATTGAAATAACTCCTGCCATATATAAAACAGGAATAACAACTAAGCCTAGAAAAACCCACAAAATCAACGGTAGATGGCGCCTCAATTGATCATCTACTGTATTAGAAGCTAAACTGTTCAAGCAGAGTTTCCTTTTTCACCTTATACTATATGACCGTAGAACCCGCTTTTCACTCGGCCTGATTGGGGGGCTGCTTTACGATTGTATAGAGGGTGGTTTTTAAGGGCCATCTAGGTTTAATCGTCAGCTAGCCGACCTTTAGCAGCAAANAGGCCAGATGGTTTAAACTGAATGAAAATTACTACTGCAATGAGCAGTAGAATCTTGGCCCAAATAGTCCCCGTCGTTGGCTCGAGAGTTTTAGTAAGGCCACCAATTCCCAGCCCTGCCCAGATCACACCTATAATTTCACCTACGCCACCGGTCACGACCACCAAAAAAGAATCGACGATAAAGTTGGTTTGGCCCATGTCAGGTGTAACTCCGCCAATTAAGGTCCAAGCATAGCCAGCGATGCCGGCAATCCCAGATCCAAAGGCGAAAGTGCAACGATCGACAAAGCCAGTATTGACCCCTAAACTACTGGCCATTTCGCGATTTTGCATGGTTGCACGCATCATCAAGCCAATTTTAGTGTAGTGCATCAGATAATACATGGCACCAACAGAGAGCACACAGATTGCGATAATAAAACAGCGGCCATAAGGAAAAACAAGATCTTGAATCACCTCTATACCACCTCGCCCCCAGCTAGGTGCGTTGACACCAATATTGTCACCAAATCTCAGTCGAATTATTTGGATCAGGATGAGGCCAACCCCCCACGTTGCTAGCAAAGATTCGAGTGGACGTTTATACAAGTGCCGAACCACAAAAAACTCGATCAATAGACCGACAGCNGCAGACGCTAGGAATGAAGCCGGAAGGGCAAAAATAAAGTACCAGTTGTTGGGGGTCTCGGGTGTATGAGCAAATACCAGTTGGACGACGTAGGTGGTGTATGCGCCAATCATCATCAGCTCACCGTGTGCCATATTAATCACGCCCATTAAACCGAAGGTAATTGCCAATCCAAGTGCCATTAAAATCAGCACCGAACCGAGCGAAAGACCTCTAAACAGGTTGCCCAATAGAGAGCTAAGCCGTTGATAAGTTCTAATTTTTGCGATAGCTGCTTGGTAGGTACGTTGGATTTGTGGAGCCAGAGCCGGGTCTTTCTCCAACTGTGCCAATGATTTTTCCAAAAACTTTTGCGACCGTTGACTTTTGGTATGCCCTAATTGTGTTACCAGTTTAAGGTGGGTAGAACCAGCATCAACCGAGATACGGGAAATCCGAATTAGTAACGCACTCTCTAAGGCCAACCGCGGGATTTTTTTTGACTGGTTACCAGTCGCTAGATCGTCCAGTTTTTCCAGTGCTAAATCCGTTAGTTTGCCCAAACCTTTAATAGTTTTGGCTTCACCACACTTTTTAACACCTGATAGTTTGGTTTCTTCATTGGGGGAGGAAAGTTTGAACAAAGATTTCACATTTTCGGCCAACCCCCTTTCCGGTCGGCCAGGTCGAATCTGCTTTAGCTCAGTCACTGTAACCCGAAGCTGTTTGCCGGAGACGTCTGTGATAGGTTCTTGCGTTAGCGGATCTTGAAGGGCAGCAGTTTTGCCCTCAATCTTGGGGCATAAAATAACTACGTCATCGTTCCAGACGTAAAGTTGGCGCAGTTTGAAGGCATCTATTAAAGCCACTAAGCCAGGATGCTCATATCTAGCCAGGTCCATGATGGCAGTTTTACGGATCGAAGATTTCTTGTCGCTCAGTTTCAGCAGAATTTGCTGGATCTCTTCAACAGATGTCGAACCAACTTCTGCCGCATTGGCTAGTAATTGGGTTAAACAAAAAAGAAAACAAAGAGCTAACAGGGAAGAGGTTCTATTTGCCGTCATCTTAACAACAAATCNACTTTATCAATGAAGCCGTATGNACTACTGCATCTTCGAACTAACTGTGCCATTAAAAAATCACTGCGTATTGTGTTAAAATTACTTTGTACCTCACCCTTGCCCACACCGATGTGTAACACCTTTTGATTCAATCGATCTGGTAATATCATAATAGTTGGGAGTTTATAAAGTACATCGTGGAAATATCCCGTACGGAGAAGCCGGAATATAGATTCTATGTCTTCCCCTTGAGCGTATATCGACAAGAGAATGACAACGATCTTCAGACAACAAAAAGCGCAACACCCAATAACCCCATGGATTTACTGGATGTCACGCCTTTCGGATTAAAAAAATACGCTTATCAGAATATCAGTTCATAGCCGACCACCTATTTCTGCCAACGATCGGATTTTGCAGAAAGCTCTTTGAACTTGGCTTCTGGTGTTGGTGATGGATAACTTCCATCCGGCCAGAGATAACTACTGTAAGAATCGGGAACAACCAGTTTGCCATCGTTGAATTCATCCACAATTTCAAACTGGCCGTCAGCTAAAATCTCGCCAATATAGACAGGCTTCAAGGTGTGTTGGTTGGAATCGTGCATCTTCTTCTTTCCACCCGGCGCATCGAACTCAAGACCGTAAACNGCCTCTCGCACTTTATCCACATCGAAGGANTTCGCTTTTTCAACAGCGGCTTTCCAGACATAAACCCCAAAGTAAGCGGCTTCAATAGGATCATCCGTGACACGGTCGCTACCACCAGGCAACCCCTCTTTCTTGCAGAAGGCTTTGAAGGCTTTGACAAAAGCCTTGTTCGCTGGAGTATCGACGCTTTGGTAGTAGTTCCAGCAAGCCAGGTGCCCTACCAATGGGGGAACATCCATAGCTCGAAGTTCGTCTTCAGCCACAGAGAATGCCATGATCGGACAGTCATCCGAGGTTAACCCTTGGTTGGCAAACTCTTTGTAGAAAGGAACATTGCTATCACCATTAATGGTTGATAAAACACATGCATTTCCGTCAGCCGCAAATNCCTTAATCTTGGAGACAATTGTTTGGTAATCCTGGTGATGGAAGGGAGTGTATTCCTCCATCACGTTTTCGTCCGGTACCCCCTCGGCTTTCAAATAGGCTTTGAGTACCTTATTAGCCGTACGAGGAAAGACATAGTCAGTTCCGAGAAGATAGAACTTTTCCATCTCCATCTCTTCTTTCATATATTTAGCCGCGGGCACCAACTGCTGGTTNGGTGANGCCGCAGTATAAAAAACGTTGAGAGACTGTTCTTCACCTTCGTACTGAACCGGATAAAATAGTAGACCGTTGTATTGCTCGAAAACTGGCAGGCAGGATTTCCGACTGACTGAGGTCCAACAACCAAAGACNGCGGCAACTTTATCTTCGGTCAACAGTTGCTTGGCTTTTTCAGCAAACAGTGGCCAGTCAGAAGCNGGGTCTACAACTACAGGNTTAATNGTTTTACCGAGAACTCCACCNGTTGCATTAATCTCTTCAACCGCCATTAGGACGACATCTCTCAGCGAGGTCTCAGAAATTGCCATTGTTCCACTTAGCGAATGCAAAACGCCAATCTCGACCTCATGATGATCNGCATAAGNAGATAGTTGGGGGAAACTAAAAGCACCTATAATTAACAAGCTAAACGTTAAGGTCAAAAACCTGCAGCAAGTATTTTGGGTGCACAAACCTCTTATTGACATTTAATTTTGCTCCTTTAACACCAGTAGATGTCACTACCAGTTAAATGAAATCTTGGCAAATGAGCTTCCATTCGATCAGATAGACCAAACTTTTTAAAACTATTGTTTGCCAGTACTCGGGATAATTTCAAACGGATCAAATTTTTCAATTCCTCGGTTGGCCTCTTCAGTGTGAATACCGATTTATCGAGAAAGCGATCCACTTTTATCCTATTCTCTTTAAAGAGCAAAATTAGGGCGCAAAAAAGGTGCCAAAACGATTAGGTTGGTGCATTCCTGACTTCGGCTATATTGTGGTTACAACCACCCACTTCTGCCTAATAAATCATCAACTGCCCGCTTAAAAATTAGTCTGTGTTTAATTTGTTAAACGTTAAGTTTCTAGATCGAAGCGTAGCATCTTAAAGGTGGTTAAACCAACTTCTTGCATGTTGTATAGTGAGATTGATAACAATAATCCTAATAACCGAATGTTGACCGGAAGAAAAAAGGGAATAATGCGATAGTATACCTGATAATGGAGATCGATTGCCTGCTAACAGAACAGCTAAAAAATGTAGCGCGATTGGTAAAGTGGATAGGGCTTCTAAATAACTTTACGCCTTTTGATGANNTAGAACCANCTGAAATNNCAATGCTATTANCTAATTTATGATCCGGAACTCCAAGCAATCTTGATGTAGNACTTCGTAGTNTGTAAAAACTATTTCTCAGAACTAGAAGCCNAACACTAGCTGATTGAGAAACCAAGGTAAGTTCTTGATCGAGGAACCGCAGTTCCACAAAGCCCACGGCCTCGATTGTTACCGGCTCGGCTTCAAGCCATGTATACTCTNGATCGGAATTAAANTATCACTGNGGATCAGTGGNTAAGTATCCCNATCTTTCCACACGTATGATTGATAACGCCTTGAGTCCGTCATTNCTGCTGTGATAACTTCCTTTTCGGAATCGACAGGCATGNGCATACTCNTTTCTCCTTCGGTTGCCCTCCAGTATTNTCCCGGGTGCCAAATGCCTGTNACAACGANAAAGTTACCAATATGCTTCTTCAAAATATCCTCTGGTACGGTCNCAGTGGGTAAGATCNGCGTACTACCTACCATATAAGTAATGGTGGCCGTACTATGCTTGAGAANTCATGACATTGCTAGGGAAGTGCTTTNGAACGCTCCGAGCTGTTTTCTCTTCTGGATGTGATNGCAGAATTGAGNAACCTGCGATAAGAGTTCCAAGCAACATTATGATTATGACAAAAAGTTTCCTCATAATCTTACGNACCTCACATCGGATTACACATAAAACTTCCCAATTTTAGAAATACCTGTTAACCCTTCTGATGATTGGAGATCGCCGCCCTCCCTCTACTAAAGTGAGTTGTATTTGCAAGGTAGACGGACGGGGNTCGTATACAAATACGCGCAATCAATGCCAGAGGGATTCACCTGCCTCCAATTGGGCGGACAAAAAGTCTTCGTTCAACTCAACGCCCAGTCCCGGTTTATCGGTTAAAACGACGTGGCCATCTTGAATCACAGCGCCATCTGAATCGACTACCTGCTCCCANGTTGGGTCGTTAAATCGATGAAACTCCAGGGCCAGAAAATTGGGCACGCTGGCACAGACGTGTGCGTCGGCAACCGTACTCAAAGCACTACTGTTNTTATGCGGAGCGAAGGGGATATAGTATATTTCAGCCATATTAGCGATCTTGCGACACTCCGATAACCCACCACACTTGGAGATGTCGGGCATGATGATGTCGGCAGCCTGCTTCTCCAACAGATCTCGAAAACCATAGCGCAGATAGAGGTTTTCTCCCACGCAGATCGGTGTCGAGGTCGATTGGGTGATTTTGTTCAGGGCATCAATATTCTCCGGCGGCACCGGTTCTTCCAGCCACATCAGGTTTAAGGGTTCCAACGCTTGTGCCATTTTCATTCCGGCAGTGGCATCGTAACGGCCGTGCAGGTCTAAGGCCAGGTCGAGCGAGGAACCAATTCCCTGTCGAATTTCGAAGGCTTGATCCACCAGTGATTTGAGCTCATCCGGTGTCACTGACCAGTTCCACCGATCCAGTTTATGTGGATGGTTGGCATCGTCGAGATCGAACTTAATAGCGGTGAATCCCCGTTCCTGCACCTCTTCAGCCCGTTGCTGATAGTCGGTGTGGGCACTATCGACATAGAGACGAATACGGTGACGGAATTTCCCTCCCAATAACCGATAGACCGGAACACTCTGAGCCTTACTGGCTAAGTCCCAGAGGGCAATTTCAATACCAGTTAGGGCTGAAATGCCAGCCCCGGCCAAGCCGCCCCGGAAAATATAAGCACGTCGAATCAACTCAAAACAGGCATCCACATCGCGTGGGTCCTGACCGATGATCATGCGTGCCATATCGTGGGTGGTATCCCGCCAGCCACTATCGACATGGCTGGTTTCACCCGTTCCGTAAACGCCTTCATCGGTGTAGACCCTTACGTAGTGGTACCGATAGCGAGGATGTCCGTCGATTTTGATGCGTGCGTCCGCAGTCTTGATGTCAGTGATTTTCATTCTATCGCCTCCTACTTGTAATTTAACGCCATTCGGCTGCCCAACCAGCGGTCTGATACTGACTGCGAATGTGCCACTCTCTCAGCACAGCCAGTAATTCCTGTTTCTTGTCGGCGAATTCAGCNTGATGCCACAAGTTGTTGATCTCGTCTGGATCGGCCGTCAAATCGAACAGTTGGCCATCCGGTTGATCTAAAAAATGGACTAGCTTCCAATCTAAGCTTCTGACCATCGACATAAACTCGGTTCCCTGCAGAATACCATCCCGACTGTGTTCTGCGAAAACATAGTCCCGACTACTCCACCCTTCACCTCGCAGTAACGNTAGAATCGATTTTGCNTCCATGGTCTCTGGCACTTCAGCCCCGGCTAGTTCGAGGATAGCAGGTCCGAGATCCATCTGTTGGCAGAGATCGTCAATGGTAACACCAGCCTGAAAGCGCCCCGGTGACCAGACNATAGTGGGNGCACGGGTGATAATATCGTACATAGTCCATTTTTGACTGTGTCCGTGGTCACCAAGGCAATCACCGTGATCAGAGGTGAAGATGACAACCGAATTATCCAGGTAGCCCTGCTGATCCAGTGCATTCAAGATCTGGCCAATTTTGTCATCGATCATGGTTACGTTAGCCAAGTAGTAGGCCCGTTGGCGATGGCGNTGCTCCGGCGTCGGATTTAGTTGATGCACTACCGAATCNTGGTCGACGTCGCAGTTGTGCCGGCGCATCTCCAGAAACGGCGGCGGTTGACTGGCCAGTTCANCTTCAGTCACTTCAAGCCGCGGAAGATCCCGGTTCATGTAGGGTTCGGCATAAGCCCAGGTCGGATCGTAAGGTGGATGGGGGCCGGGAAATCCGATCTGNAAAAACANCGGTTTGGCAACAGGATAGCTGTTGATCCACCACTGCGCCAGGTTGCCAACGAACATATCGGGGTGCATCTCCTCGGGTAACTCCCACTCAAAGGCGCCCAACCGTTCGTTGTAGTCGGAGCGCTGCCGGTAAAGCTCTCGCTGCTGTTTAATCAGCCCCCTGGCCTGCAGCGCCTTGTCCCACTCGTCGAAGTAGTAACGGCCTTCCAGGTATCGATCTTTATTTTCGACCACGTACCGTTGATGAAAACCAAGTGGTGTCTCGAAGGGGAAGGTATGCATCTTGCCCACGTTGACACAGTGATAACCGACCTGGCCCAGCCTCTCTACCCAGGAGCGGGTCCAGCGATCAGCGTTTTTGAGAATACCGGTGGTATGGGGATAATAACCGGTAAACAGACTGGCCCGGGCCGGTGCGCAGGAAGGTGCAGAAATATAGCACTGTGACAGCGTAACCCCCTCTGTCACCAGACGGTCGAGGTTGGGTGTCTCCATGTAGGGGAAACCCAGGGCGGAGATGGTGTCGAACCTCTGCTGATCGGTCATTACTAAAATGATGTTGGGTTGTTCGGTTGCCATTGGGAATTCCTCATCTATCTTTTATGTGGATTCTCNCTCTATCATTTCACGCATGAATTCGCGTGCGGGGTAATGAGGATCNTCTGGAGACAACGCTGCCGGATCATTTACAATGGCGGTTTCGGGTGGCATCATCACCAGATGCTCTAAAGTTGGATCGCCTGTTTCTTGACGCCACTGTTCGAGTTGTTGACGAAGTTGGCTGAGCACCGGTTCCGGGGCCTGACCGCTCGGGATCATGTTGTGACATTCGTGAGGATCAAATACCAGGTCGTANAGGCGCTCGGGCTCAGTTGGCCTATCCCGCCAGCCGTGATCGAGGAGAAGAGTCTTGCTGATGCTATCGTCACAGTTTGGCATTGCCCANCGTTTGGCTTGGTCGTAGCGACGGANATACTTCCATCGCTGGGTACGGATGGCCCGCTGAGGTTCATAGCAACAGTGATAGTTGACCTCAGAGAANACCGCCTCCCGAATGGTATCGGTTTCACCCCGGACCAGGGGAAGTACCGATACGCCCTGTAACCAATCCGGGCGGTCAATTCCGGCCAGAGCACAAACAGTTGGAAATAGATCTATTTGGCTGACCAACGCATCGAGGACCTGGCCACCGCTAAACCCGCCCGGTCCTCGCATGATCAGCATTACACCGGTACCGTGATCCGATAAATGGCACTTCATCTCCGGGAAAGCCAATCCGTGGTCGGTGGTACAGATCACCAGTGTATTGTCAGCTAACCCATTCTCTTCCAAAGCCGTAAAGACACGNCCCATTTTCTGGTCGAGGGTTCTGGCCGCATCAATGTAATCGGCCATATCCTGCCGCGTTTCCGGTATGTCGGGGAATGGAGCCGGTGGCTTGACATAACGCGGGTCGGTCGGCAGCTCACCGTCCGGTTGTGGGGCAAAACCACCGGGTTTAACGGTATTAGCGCGATGGGTTTCACCAAAACCGACATCCAGGAAAAAGGGTTGGTCGCCTGATTTAGCCGCCTCCGCTGCTTCAGAGATATAGGCGACTGCACGTGTTTCAGCCCCTCCCTTGTATTCTTCCTCTTGAGTCAGCAGCCGGGTATATCCTGCATCCTCCACATTATTGACCACATGTTGAAAGCCAGCTAAAACGGTTTCGTATCCGGACCTCTTTAACGTGTGCATTATCAGTTGCCTGGGGTTGGGAAAACTCCATCCACGGTTGACCAATCCTCCCATCCCGGCAGTATGCGCCCACTGCCCTGAGAGAAGACAGGCTCGACTTGGGGAACAGGTGGGGTTGGCACAGAAAGCCTGTCGAAATAGAACACCCTCCTGGGCCAGTTTCTGGATATTGGGGGTTGGGATGGCGTAACCGTAAGGCTGAACATAACGCCCAGTATCGTGTGAATGGATATAGATGATGTTGGGATGACTCATGTTTGGTTTCCTTTTCACGTATTCGGATAGGCAGAGCGAACCTGAATTATCAGGGTATTATATGCGAGATGGGGTTAAATGCCAAGTCGTTTCGTCGACTCAATAGAGGATATACTTGACCAATCGACCATCAAGTCCACCATTAGAAAACGGCTTTTTCCAGCTTGATCTGAGACCGATATGNTTGATATATNGTCGATCGCCGAAATAGATACAGGCAGTGGAGCCNCGGCACCGTTGCTT
Source organism: Candidatus Poribacteria bacterium (assembly GCA_002699335.1). The sequence goes on along the minus strand of PACG01000168.1, from coordinate 5,138 downwards.
TAAAAAATCGCCTAGCCGTTTGTAGAAAGTCGCCAGATCTTCTTGTGAGTTTTTCAGCCGCACCCCGTAAGGCGGNTTGCAAAGGATGAACTTCTGCTCCAACTTATCGATCTGAAAAACATCGCGTTGATGGATGGTGATGTTTCCGTGTTGGTCGCAGGTGTTGGCATTCNGACGGGCGGCCGCAACGGCAGTTTTCGAAATATCGCTTCCTGCTACCAGGTTTTTGCTGATCGCAATTGTGTTTCGGCTGCAGGCTTGCTTGACTTGGTTCCACTGTCGAGGGTCAAAATCNGGCAANCGTTCAAAGCCGAAATGGGAACGCAGCATACCGGGCGGTGTCTGCGTAGCTTGCAAGTAAGCCTCGCANAGCAGTGTGCCAGATCCNCAAAAGGGNTCATAGAGCGGTTGACGCCAGTCCCACTCTGCGGCCTTGAGAATCGCGGCGGCCAGGGTTTCNATCATCGGTGCNTCGACCGTTTGCAACCGGTAACGCCGGCGATGTANCGATCCGCCAGAGGTGTCGATGCTGATAGTCGCACGGTTATTGTGGATTCGCAGGTTGATCCATAGATCGGGCCTCTGGGTTTCTATCGATGGCCGTTTGCCTGTGGTGGCACGGAAATAATCCACAATCGCATCCTTCAGNCGAAGGGCNGCAAATTTGGAGTGCCTGATGCNNCTATTGGAGACGGTAGCAAAAACGGCGAAAGTGTGGTCGGGTGTTAAAAAGTCGGACCACTGGACTTTGGCCGCAGTTTTGTAGAGATAGCGATCTGAATGGCAGTCGAAAGTAAGCAACGGTGCCAATATCCGATGAACCAACGCACTGCGCAGATTGAGACAATANAGTACATCGGAACTGGCTTNGAAGTAGAGACCTCGATAGGNCAATCGAACNTCAGNNGCCCCCAGATCCTGAATTTCAGCCGCAGCCATCTCCTTGATATCATCAGCGACCTGGGCAAAATAGCGGTTGGTTTTCTGGTAGGCGTACATCGTCTGAACNAAATCAATCGAACTTCGGTCGTAAAAGGCCGGGTGAATTGACGTTTGGTTTCACAATTAGTATACTTTGGAGGAAAATGTGAGCGCAACAACATCCTGTCGATGGACGAAATAGTAGGTGACGCAGTATGCCGGAATGGGCCGAGGTTCGAATTACCAGAGACTTTATCAACCATGTTGCCGATGGCCGAATGGTGGAATATCTGCGATTTTCTCCCTACCTGAAACTGAAGAATCTATCACAACAGCCGACACCGTTTACCCTGTCGGCCCAGTCNAGAGGTAAAGAATTNGCNCTTCATTTCGAACTGGCTTCTCCGAGTCCGGCACNANTTCAGCAATATACGCTCACGCTGGGCATGAGCGGTAAATTCGTGCATCTGGAGAACGGCAANCCGCCACCCAAGCANAGCCATGCCCACTTNGTGTTTACTGACCAAACCGAGTTANTCTTTGTNGATGTGAGACGNTTTGGNAAGGGCGACTATCGAACCTGGGCACCACANCGAGGACCNGATCCGGTCGATCATTTCGACGATTTTAAATCCTATATTTACCAACATCTCGACAAACGTACTTTTCTGAAACCTGTCTCGGAACTGTTGATGGATCAACGCTATTTCAATGGCGTNGGNAACTACCTGCGGGCTGAGATTTGTGGTCAATACGGCATCAATCCCTTTCTACCGGCTCTAAAAGTGATCGACGATCAATTCCTAGCCTNTGTGGCTCATATCATGCGTCAATCCTATCTTTTAGCGGGCGGTTCGCTCTACCAGTGGCAAAATCCCTTTTCAACCCTAGAAATCCGAGAAGAAAAAGCCAATTTCGACGATTGGCTGGAGTTTTACGGCAAAACCGAAAGCGTTGTTGATAAAACGGGACGTCGGTTCTGGTTTGATCCCAAATGGCAACAATTTGCGGACACCTATTACAAATAGATCCAGATGTTTAGCCTACTAAGAACCGCATTACTCCTAATTCCAGGTATTGGGCAGTTACTAACCCGTCAATTTGCCAAAGGTATCGATCTGATTTTACTATTGGCTTTTGTGCTGTTGCCGATTGTGTTTGAGACAGAACACCTAACTTTCCTNGCNGCGATCTGTAAGATCGTGTTGCCTGNGATCTGGGTCTACAATGCTATCAACGTCTTTGGTTCTTTCTATTTTTCTTATCTCGGTCCAACGCGTTACCGCCGCTTAATTTTGGTNTGTACCAGTTTAGGTCTTTTGGCTGAAGCCTTCCTGTTTGGCCGTACTAGCGTACTAGAGGATCTAAAATCGGTTGCCATCGCCAAATCTGAAACGGTGGTACCAACCGAAGGACAACTCGCGACACGAACCGAACCCAGGTCGGCAGAGATGACAGTCCCCCCCATCCAATCATCTGCTCAAACCAAACAGCCCTCGACAACTCAGACGCGACCCGCCAACCAAACGAAATCCCAGGTCGCAGATGCAGAATACGTGGATCAGGAGCCAGGCACCACTACAACACCGCTACAACGGTTCGTCAGGCAAAACAAACTACTCGACCAGGCATCGAATAAATCCTACCTGGTGGTAGATGTAGCACAACAAAAGATGTGGTTGTTAAAAGGGGAGCAAGTCTTAAAACACTATCAAGTCTCAACCGCTCGAGCGGGTACTGGCAATCGTCAAGGCTCTTTTCAAACTCCATTGGGGGCGCATCAGATCTACTCCAAGATCGGGAAAGATGCACCAAAAGGAGCAGTCTTTGAAGGTGGGGTCGTAGCAGGGAAAATCGAAGAAAACCTCTGGGATCAAGGACAACGGGATCCAGAAACCTCAAACGATATTGTTACCACTCGCATTATCCGCCTGATAGGAACCGAAAAAGGAAAAAACAAGGGTGGTGAAGTCGATACGCTGATGAGGCGAATCTACATCCACGGCACAACTAGAGAGGAGGCAATTGGAAAACCGACCTCTCAAGGATGCGTCCGGATGATAAATGACGATATTATAGAGTTGTTTGATCTGGTTGTGCCGGGTGGGTTTGTCTATATCGCTGAGAGATTAAGCCGGGAGTAAAGGCCAGTCAGAAGGAAAAGATGTCGGTTAGTAGCGCTACCAACCGACATCTATGAATTAGGGCAAGTTACTCGGTTCTAATCCTGGCCCAAGATACAGTCAGCTTTCCAAGGCTATCTACGGCTAGCGCCCCATCAATACCCAGTTCGTAGATAGGTTTCAAGTCAGCTTCGCTCAAAGCAACGTCAAAGACCATAGCCTCATCTACGGTGATTTCTCCATATCTAGGGTCGCAACACTGATCCCGTCCTATCCACAGCTCTTTGGCTTCTTCGGCAGCAATCGGTTTTTTATCCAGCTTGAGTTTACTTTCCTCTTTACCATCGACCAGAATCCTCCATTCGCCTGTTTTGCTGTCAAAAGTGCCAGTCCACATATGCCACTTATCAATATCTTTGATGTTGAGGACCTCACCATCTCTCCAACCGCCGGGCTTGTTCCAACACGCACCATTGCAAATGGGAAACGAGACACCCACACCACCTGAGTTATTGTGGATAATATAGGCGTTTCTCTTGGACATGATAACGCCATGCGCATTCCAAGATTTTGAGGCACTCTTAACCCAAGCGGAAACAGTAATGGCTTTGGTCGGGTTGGCATGTGGCTTTGTTTTCACATAAGCACTCTTACCATCAAACTCGATAGCATTACCAAACTTTCCTTTTACCCATTTGCATTTGCCTTCCAGCTCGGCTTCTAGGCCTTTGCCGGAGTCATCTTTCGTTTTTCCACCTTTTCCTTCGTCAAACTTCCACAAGCCTACCAGATGTTTCTCCAGATCGACCTTCGCAATACTTGGTGAAGCGAATACCAAACCAAAAAGAATCAAGAAACTAATGGTGAAAACTGTTATTCTTCGGACGTACATCATTTTCTACTCCTTATTTTTCAGACTTAAACTGCGTACGTATCCTGATTACTGAGTTTTAAGGCTTGACCAAGTGGTAGCCAACTTTTCAATGGCTTCAACAGCGGTTATGGCCGCACCCAAACCGGTGCTCATAATGCCTTGCTGTTGTCCGGCGGTCAAGGCAATGTTGAAGACGGCGGCTTCATCAATGACAATTTTCCCGTACCGGTCATCACAGCAGGTGTCACGTCCAATAAAGAGAGGTTTCTCTGCTTCAGCGGCAAGCGGTTTTTTATCGAGGTCAAGTTTGCTGGCCTCTTTGCCGTCGATAAAAATTTTCCATTCACCTGTTTTGCTATTGAAAGTACCGGCATACATGTGCCACACGGTAATGTCATCGGGGCCAACTTCACCATCTCTCCAACCGCCGGGTTTGTTCCAGCATGCACCGTTGCAAATAGGAAAAGACACCTTTGTTGTATCGACGTTGTTGTGGATAATATAGGCGTTTCTCTTAGACATGATAAAGCCATGGTTGTTCCAAGTTTTGGTCAGACTTTTGACCCAAGCCAGAACGGTAATGGCCTCGGTTGGATTCTTATGCTTGGGAATTTCAACGTAAGCTGTTTTGCCGTCTAATTCTAACGCCTTGCCAAACTTACCATTGACCCATTTTGCGTTCCCTTTAATGACGCCATCAAGCCCTTTACCGGCGGCATCTTTGGCAGCAGTCCCTTTACCTTCATCAAACAGCCAAATACCAGTAGCGGCTGCTTTTAGATCAGTAACACCAGCCAAACTTTGGCTAGTCAGCATTAGCCCAATTGCAATTAAGCAAATACAGACCAGTACCGATTGAGTTAATCTAAACATGAGTATAAACATCTCCTTTTTGCCTAAAGCGCAGGACTCCAACCATCTAAAACTAAGACCGTCTCGTCCTGACATGAAGGTTCTACATGTCATTGCCCTAAATGGACAATGATATGTAGAACTATAATAAGGCAAATAAGAAATAGTTGTCAAACATTTCTATAGCGGTGATTATCAAATAAGCTGATACTTTGTATACCATCCTATTTGATAACAGCAATTTTACCGGTTCGTCTTTGGTTATCGTGTTGCACCACATAGATGTAAATCCCACTGGCAACGCCAACGCCTTCTTGATTTTGGAGATACCACAGTTTTTGACCTCGGTCTTCTAGTTGAAGCCGCAA
>PACG01000167.1 GCA_002699335.1 Candidatus Poribacteria bacterium | reverse complement strand
AGTTGAGAAACAGGAGGCAATTCTTCCTCAGGAAACAGCCTCCCAGCCTCCCTGTATTTTGTTGGTAGATGACAGTAGGCTTATCCATACTTCAGTAGGAAGAATTATTGATGAAAATGGATTTAAATTGATTCATGCCATGGATGGAGTAGAAGGACTAGAAAAGGCCATTGAATATATACCAGATTTGATTATTTCTGACTTGGATATGCCGAATATGAACGGTTATGAAATGTGTCAGGAAATCAAACAAAGAAACGTAACGCAGGATATCCCTGTTGTGATTTTGTCTACAAGAGGGACGGGATTAGATATTGATAAAGGGTTTGATGTTGGTGCAAATGATTTTCTTACCAAGCCGGTGGATGAAGCCGAGCTAATTAGCCGCATTAATTTAACTCTTGGTTCGCAAGGGGAAGGCTCTCTTCGTGAGAGGATTCTTGTTGTAGATGACAGTATGTTAGTTCTTAACATGATGAAGCAAGGACTCTCACAACAGGGTTTTGAAGTTCTTACAGCTAATGACGGACAGGAAGGCTATAATGCGGCAGTTGAACATGAACCCGACTTGATTATCACTGATTTTAATATGCCCAAAATGGATGGTCGCGAACTCACACGTGCTCTGAAAAGCAGAGAAGAGCTGTCAAATATACCAGTATTGATGCTGACTGCGGCAGATTCAGACACAGACCAAAAGAAGGGCAAACACGCTGGTGTCTCAGCATTTTTATCCAAGCCGTTTCCGCCGGACAAGTTAGTAGTAATTGCAGAGAAACTTATAGCTGAAAGAAGGTTGATCAGAGAACGTCAAGCAATGCAGCATTATCTCTCTGAATCGGCTGTGGAAGCTGCAGTTGCTGCCGCGGATCAGAAAAGTACGGTCGATCAAATGCGCGTTGAAGAGACTTTTTTAACGATTTTTTTTACAGATATTGTTGGGTTTACGCCAATGACCGAGCGAATGGATCCCAGCAATTTAGTCAATTTGCTCAACGAATACTTTGATGAAATGGTTGTCATTCTGAAACAAAATGGAGCCACTATTGATAAGTTTGTTGGGGACGCAATTATGGCTTTATTCCTCGAATCAAAAAATAGATCCCATGAAAAGTGTGCTTATAATGCCGTTAAGACTGGGCTGGAGATGATTGAAGCTCTGAGGACATTCAATCAGAACCGGCAGGACCAGGTAAACATTAGAGTTGGAATCAACTCAGGTACTGTCATTATGGGAGATATCGGTAGCAAATTATACCGAAGAGATTACACTGTAATTGGTGATAGTGTGAACATTGCCGCTCGTTTAGAGAGCGCCGCTGAAAAGGGATCGGTTTTGGTGAGTGATACAACTTATAAACTAATCAAAGACTTTGTTGAGATTGAAGATACGTCTTCAATTATAGTGAAAGGGAAAGCAGAAGAACTTCTGGTTCATAAAGTGGCACAANTGCTNCCAATTTAAAGGTTAAAGACNANATTAGNGAAGAAAGCAGTAAGTTAGCCGATGACAGNAACAGAAATAAAATTATTTCAAGATCTGATTCTCAACTATAGCGGTATACATCTGGATGAAACGAAATGCAATAGTCTAAGTCCGGTGATATCCCAATACCTATCGAAGAAGAATTTCAATAGTTTTGAAAAGTATTATCGATTTTTGCTGCAGAATTCTCACCCTGTCNCGGAAATCCGTGAGTTGATACCGTATGTTACCATCAATGAAACAAGCTTTTTTAGAAACCCAGCTCAGTTCACTGTCCTTAGGGATCATGTNCTACCAGATATAACCACCGAAAGNTTCAATAAAACAAAAAATTTGAAGATTTGGAGTGCTGGTTGTGCAACGGGAGAAGAGCCGTATTCAATAGCAATAACGATCAGGGAGAAATTACCTTTTCCTGACAGATGGGATATCGAAATTCTTGCTACTGATATTGATTACAATGTCATCAAAAAAGCAGAGAACGGTATTTATAATCGGCGTGCCTTGCGGAATGTCAGTGAAAGTCTACAAAAGAAGTATTTCAGTCAAGTTGGCAATCAGTACGAATTAAACCAAAATGTCAGAGATATGGTCACCTTTCGCGAGTTTAATTTAAAGCAAGCTGTCTTTCCCACTCCTGAAGGAGGGAACTGGGATATTATTTTTTGCCGGAATGTGATTATCTATTTCGACAGTGAGTTTACAACGCAGATTGTTGAGAATTTTGGCCGGTGTTTGGACGAAAAAGGTAGTTTGTTTCTGGGACATTCTGAAACCCTCCTTGGCATTTCAGAGAGTTTTTCGGTGGTTGACTTTGGAGGCACACACATTTATAAGAAAGAAAATGATGTTATTAACAAAACTCCAGCGGCAAAATTGAAACAACAATCTAAATCAATTCGTTCAGAGTATGCAAACAGGAATATCTTAAGTAGAAAAGCATCTAAGCGGAATGATGTGGCACTTACAAACGGCTATTTAGCCAATGATAGTTTCGTNTCCAAAACAAAGAATCCAAAGAATGCTAATGATCTCAGCATNGATGCTGGAACGGTAGATGGGAAAACTCTAGTCAGTTATTATTTGACCAAAGGGAAATCCGCAGCGGATGCCGGGAATTATGCTTCTGCTTCGGAGTCTTATCAGAAAGTCCTTGAGGCAGATCCTCTGTGTGTGGAAGCGCACTTTTTTATGGCGCTTGTTTCTGAGAACCTGAGTGAAATTGACCNTGCAGTAGAAGCGTATCAAAAGACCATTTATATTGACGAGTCGTGTGTCCTAGCGCATTTCAATTTGGCGCGACTTTATCGATTAGCTGGAAATCAACAAGATGCTGTTCGCGAGTATAGAAATACTGTTCGTAAACTCCAGCAGTTTTCTGAAGATNAAGAGATCAAGTTTTCTGGAGGCTTTTCAGTAAGACTCATAAATGAAATTTGTCATCAGAAGTTGAAACAGCTAGAAGAAGATACTTCCCGGTCGGAGGATCAAATATGAAAGCAGAAGAGACTGGAGGGNCTTTAGCTAGNCGTAAAACGGACCTGATACTTAAGCAGGCNACGCAAGATAGAATTGATTCTCACCAAGAAGTTACAACGGAAGATGNCCGAANGCTTGTCAGATTCTTCCTTGGTGAAGAACAGTACGCAATTGACGCTGAACATATCAAAACCGTCGTTTCTCAAGCGGAATGGAGGATATATCCGATTCCCTGTGTTCCAAACTATTTACTAGGAGTCATAAATCTACGTAGCGATATTATCTCAGTACTGGATCTGAAAGAGTATTTTGGTTTGCCGACCACCGAAATTGATGATGAGACCAGAATAATTGTTGTGCACTTTCCTCCTGAGACAAGGCAATTGGTAGTTGGTTTTCTTGTTGATAAGGTTGTGGATATTNAANNNATATCATTGTCTNAAATCCAACCACCATTGACTACCATTGAAAAGGTTACAGCAGAATATATTGATGGTGAGACACATTTTGAAGATGAGAACACGGGAACAGAAACATTGATTGGGATTATCAGTGTGGAAAGCGTACTGGTAGCAGAAATGAATGCCAGATTAAGTGAAAAGAAATAGCCAGTTGGCACAAAAGTGAATAATTAAAAAAAGGAGAACGGAAAATGGAGAAGAGGTTGTTTGTTTCCCTTTCGTTTTCTTTTGGTTTGAAGTTCTAATGTCGGATTAAGGGTGTTTACTTTTTTCAGTTATGGAATATTCAGATCAATCACATCAGGATTCTACAGCCGGACATTTTGATCAGGTCAAAATGCTTGTTTTTTGTTCCGGAGGAATTGTCTTCGGTGCTGATGTTGAAGAGATTATTGAAATTCTTGACGATGAGAATTCGAAAATTGAGGAGTTGCCGGATACTCCTGGACTTGAGTGGAATGACCTTGTAGGATTTACCACCTTTCGAGAGTTGGAATTGGCAGTTGTTAGTTTGAATCAGCAGTTTGACTTAACCCCTTCTTTGGATAACCTAATGGCTGGTAAAAGTCCTCAGGTTATTGTGGTACAAAATGAGTATGGCTATCTTGGTATCCAGGTGGATCAGATAGATACCACCATAGATCTTGAAATTGAGCATATTGATTCTATCCCCCATTTTGTTGAAAATCTTCTGGAAGTTGAATCGCTATGGGGAATGGGAAAGGCTTCACAGCCAACTGACATGTTGTCAGTTACTGATGATGGTATAGGAGATGTGATAATGCTAGTCGGATTAAATGATATTCTGCNTGATGATCAAAAACGGCTAATNCAAACAATAACTTACTCAAAATTTAAGAACCTAGGTGAAACTTCTNTCCCTGACTTGACGTCTGAGTCTTAAGGGNCNTTAGGTATACTGTATCGGTTAGCGAAGATAAGGAGCAAGAAACGAAACGTAAGGAGCAAAATTNATGTTGACTAAATTGAAAAATCTTCCGATTAAGTATAAGTTGATGGGGATTACGCTTGCTATATCTATTGTTACAGTGGTGTTAGTCTGTGTGGCCTTCACTGTCTTTGATAGAAATACCTTCAAAGAGAATTACAAAAACAATCTATCGACNCTCGCTAANATTATCGGACAGAATAGTACGGCGGTTTTGGAATTTGATGATGCAGATACTGCCAAGGATANGTTANAGACATTAGAAGCTAATACAAACATTGTGGTAGCCGCGCTTTACGATGCTGCAACAATGGGTGAATCTGCTAAGGCAGCACCAGAATTGTTTCAAGAGTATATTAGCCNAGCCGCAATGGNTGANGGTATNGAGGCCCCGCGCCGAGTTGGTGAAGTACGTCAGGAGTATACTTCGGATAATANGCACNTGGTTATNGTACAAGANATCCAGGGAAGNGATNGCGCAGTTTTAGGAAACATCCTGATTAAAGCACACACAAAGGAGATTGGAAAGCGTTTCGCAAATATCTTTGGATATAGTGCCATTATTTTATTGATTTCTGCGGTGGTTGCACTTCTTATTGCTGCTTACTTCCAAGGAGTAATTTCTCGACCGATCTTGCACCTAGTTGAGATTATGCGTGGAGTTACCGAGAATGAAGATTTCTCGCTACGTGCGGAAAAAGATTCGGAGGATGAGCTGGGACAGCTGGTTGAAGGTTTTAATTCTATGGTTTCTCATACTGACAACATAATTCAAAAGATACAAGATGCTGTCTCAGATTTAGACGACACATCAACCGATATTGTCCAAGCAAGTCAGAATCAGGCTAGTGGTGCTGCTCAACAGTCGGCGACTGTTGCCCAGACGGTAGCTACAGTCGAAGAAACGGCAAGAAATTCGGCTCAGATCTCAGAGAGCGCCAATGAGGTTGCTGAACTGGCCCAATCGAGCCTTGAAACAGTTCATACGGGACAAATGACTGTCCAACAGGTAGTTCAAGCAATGGAAATGATCTCAACTAGTACGACTGAAAGTGCAGAACGGAGTTCTAGGTTAGAGGACAAAGCCGAAGAAATTACAAATGTGCTAGGACAAATCGATGACATTGCACGCCGGATAGACCTGATCTCTTTGAATGCAAGAATTGAAGCTGTTAATGCCGGGGAGTATGGTAAAGGTTTTGCGCTGGTGGCAGAAGAGGTTAAAAGACTTGCAGACCAGACCTTGGAGGCTTCCGGGCAGATCAAGACACTCACCACGGAAATAACCAGCTCAATCGGCGATTCTGTAACCGCCTCTCAGCAAAGTACCGATCAAGTTACAGAAGGTGTGGGATTGGCAGAGGAAACTGGAGAACATTTGGAAAAAATCATGGAGATGGTGCAAAGGACTGCAGAAGCAGCCACGCTTATCGATAGCAGTACGAAACAGCAGCAGTCCGCGTCCGAGCAAGTAGTTGATGCGATGAGAGAGGTTGATGGAGTTTCCAGGGGCAATGAGGCCGATGCTCAGAAATCGCTTACTACTTCTGAAGAATTAGTGCAAATTGGCCAAACACTGCAAGGTATGCTGAAAGTGCAGGGCAATGGTGACAACCCAAACCAACTTTCCTAGCTAATTAAGAGTTTGGTTTCTTGCAATGCCTGTTTTATATGAAGATTGGAAAAGTTCGTCAATCCCCAAGTTTGGTGTTTCTGTTAAAGCTCTTGTAGACTGGGTTCGAAATTCATTGTTAGGCTTATCGAAAAAATAGGGTTACGTATAGTCGAGAAACAATGCAAGAAGGAATGGATGAGCAATTCCTAGGCATATTTAGGGATGAAGCCGAGGAACATATTGAGCAGCTTAATCTGGGGTTACTTGCGCTTGAGAATAATCCTGGCGACCCGGAAATCATTCGTGATATTGCTCGTTCTGCTCACACGCTGAAAGGTTCGTCGAAGTTAATGGGTTTTGACGACATTAATGTTGTCGCCCACCAGATGGAAGATCTGTTGATTGCTGCTCGTGATGAAGGTATGCACCTAGAACGAGCGGCTCTTAATCTTCTTTTTGAAGGTCTTGATGTTATCAGTACACTGGTTGATGCTGCGGTAGCTGGTGAAACATCGGATATTGAAATTGATGCTTTATGTCGCAGACTTGAGCAAGCCTTACATGCTGAAGTCAGTATGGATTCTCCTGCCCAAGTTGTCCTACCTGATAGTGAAGAAGCTAATATTGCTAGCGAACCGATAGTAGATACATCCGAACTTCTGTCACCAGCGAAGGAAGTTCTTGAAGAGTTGAATGAGCAGCTTTTAAAACTGGACATGGAGGAAGAAAAGAATCCTGTTTTAAATCAAGTTCTTTCTATCGTTCGGTCATTCATAGAGCATGCACAAAGCATAGAATCACAACTCACGTCATTGCATATTTCTGGCATCCTGCTTCAAATGGAAACAATTTTTCGAATTGCGCACCAAGAAAAAATCGAGATTACTGGGGATGTCTTAGATCTAATTTTTCAAGGTCTGGGTTTGATTGAAATGGCAATTAATTCGACCGAGAACCGTGAAGAAAGTGATTGGAACCCAGACGATTTCTATCAACTTATTGGTGAAACAATCGCGGAGTGGGCTGGGCATTTAGCAGAAATCGAGAACTCAGTTTCTGTTGAGGAAAAGGCGAAAACGCCACTGGAATCAACCGCATCAACTGAACTCCGCACCGATGATGTATCCGTTGAACAGGTAGATGAGATCGAGGCACCGGTCCTACAACAACGAGAATTATCCTTTGATGATGTTTCTGATGCTGAGTCGAGCTTGCCCCAAGATACTATATCAGATTTATCAGCTGGAAAACAAACAGTTGATCTTCAACAACCAAAGGAGCAGGAACTAAAAAAGGTTGAAGTTCAATCTGAACTGGCCAAACCTGGGCAAAGGCAGTTAGAGGAAACCATTCGCGTCGGAATTTCCAAGCTGAATGCCCTTTCCACACTTGTTGGTGAAATGATCGTGAACCGAATTGCTGCCCAAAGCCATTTGGAGAAGATTGGTGCCCTGACTAAACAGGCGAATTTAACTGCCCACAGAAATGATATACGCACAACCTTAGGCAACCTAAATACGCAATTTGATTCCTTCACACAATCGCTGCAAAATGGATCTGCCAATTCAGCGGCACAGAAAAATTCAAGAGTATTAAAGAAGAGCTTAAACACACTAAACGAGTTAGTGGAAACGCTTGGTGAGAGAAATAGCCAATTAGAAAGAATTCTATCTGAATTTACGCTTGAATATACCGAATCGGTAGCAAGTCATAGTTTAATAGTTGATCAATTGCAGGATACGGTAAGAGATACGCGGGTATTGCCTGTGGCAAACCTCTTTAACAGTTTTAAGAGACCTGTTAGAGATTTAGCACAAGAATTTGGTAAAGATATTCATCTTGAAATTAACGACCAAGACACCAATCTTGATAAAACAATTGTCGATGACCTTCGATCACCGTTTCTGCATCTGATCCGTAACTCAGTGGATCATGGGGTGGAATTGCCTGATGTCCGTGAGAAATTAGGAAAATCTCGACAAGGAACAATAACTTTGACAGCTGAGCAGACTGGAGATCGGGTATATATCGTTATTGAGGATGATGGCGCTGGGATTGATCCGGTGAAACTTAGAAGTTTGGCTCTTCAAAAGGGTGTGATCGATCAAACTGAATCGGAGACCATGAGTGACCAAGACATTCTTGACCTTATTCTTAGAGCGGGTTTCAGTACCAAGGAGACCGTAACAGACACCTCTGGACGCGGGGTTGGAATGGATGTTGTCCAGGGACAGGTTGATGCGTTGAGGGGCGATATAACAATCAGTTCAAAGGTAAACGTCGGGACGACGTTTAGGCTGGAATTACCATTGACACTTGCCAATCAGCAACTGTGTATGGTGCGAGTAGGAGAGAACCACTTTGCATTTCCAACCATCTCAGTTGACACTACTAAATTGATCAATCCTGAAGAGATAATGTCTGTTGCCAACAAACCGGCCATTGTTATTGAGGAGAGAATCATTCCCATGGTTTATCTGCATGATGTGTTAGAAATGAATGGATCAGCCCACCAACGCTCTCGGGAGGAGACTCCCGTTGTGGTGATAAAGCAGAGCAACCGGAAAATTGCTTTTGTCGTTGACGAGTTTGGAGAGGTTCAAGTTATGGTTATGATTCCTCTTAGTAATCATCTTGGTACAGTTCCAAATGTTGCGGGAACAAGCATTATGGGGAATGGTGAAGTTGCCTTCGTTCTCAATATTCCGAATTTAATGGATAATGCGAGAATTGGAGCGGTGAGAAAAGAAGTTCTATCTCAAAAAGGGACGTCACCTGTTTTCGAGCAACCAGTGGTGAAAAGTATTTTAGTGGTTGAAGACTCGGTAATGGTTAGGGAACTAGAACGAAATATACTAGAGTCTGCTGGTTACCATGTTGACGTTGCCATTGATGGTGTTGAAGGTATCGAGAAGATGGGACAAAAAACGTATGATCTGATTGTTTCTGATATACAGATGCCACGTATGGATGGTTACGAATTCATTAGTCAGTTTAAGAACGATGAAAGATACAAAAATATCCCAGCGATAATTATTAGCACCTTGGCTAAGGAAGAAGAAAAACGTAAAGGTTTTGAAGCAGGAGCTGATAGATACATTGTAAAAAGCGCATTTGATAAAGATACATTGTTAACTGCTGTTGAAAGTTTGATTGGCAGTAATTAATTTATTGATAAGTAGCCTAAACCACTTGTTACTCCAAAGCATCATGGGTTAATCCAATTAGTTAAACTGGTTGATGGATTAAATCTTGAAGTCTTGAGTGATATTCTAGTTAGATAGTGGCTTGGGCTTTTTTCTCTATATAGGAGAAAATTGGGTTATAATGGGTGCGTGTAGAATATTTCCAAACGGATGAAAACGCTGAAGTAATAAGTATGGTGGTTTAAGTTCAAAATTTTCGGTGCTAGTTTTGACCAAGTTAAAAAACAGGAAGACAGGGTTTGAAAATTAACTTAAGTACAAAATGGTCATGAGCGTCCAGGTATTAGTTGTTGATGATAGCGCTGTGGCTCGGGGGATTATCTCGAATTTCTTGGATGATGATCCTGATATTGATGTCATAGGTGTAGCTAAAGATGGAAAAGAGGCCATAGATTTTACCACGCAACTCAAGCCTGACTTAATAACAATGGACATTAATATGCCTGTGATGGATGGCTTAGCTGCTACAACACATATTATGGCGCATCAACCAACACCAATTCTAATCGTGAGCAGTTTAGTGAAATCAGAAGTAGATCTCGCTTTTCGAGCTATGTCTCTTGGTGCCTTAGACGCGATGGGGAAACCCAGTTTTGATCAGTTTTCCGCCAAAGATGCCGGTGAATTGGTCAGGAAAGTAAAATTGCTTTCCCAAGTTCCAGTGGTAACTCACTTAGAAGGAAAACGTCGAAATCGTTTGGCCAAATCAGCGCCTTCAAAAGGTTACACCTCGGCAGCAGCAAGCAAGTTTCAAGTAGTCGCTATTGGCTCTTCTACGGGAGGACCCAAGGCTTTGCATAAGGTGTTGAGTCAACTACCAGTTGATTTTCCTAGTGGAATTTTAGTTGTTCAACATATTTCAGCAGGTTTTACATCAGGGTTAGTTTCGTGGTTAGATAGAACCAGTCAAGTTAGCGTAAAAGAGGCAGAAGAAGGTGACAAAATTCAGCCCGGTGTTGTTTTTATTGCCCCCCATGATTTCCACATGATGGTTGTCTCTGGTGGGAGAATCCGATTGAATAAAGCCTTACCAATTAAAGGGCATCGGCCGTCCGCTAATGTCCTTTTTTCTTCTGTGGCAAAAGTTTATAATAAAAACAGCATCGGTGTGGTTCTCACAGGCATGGGAGAAGATGGAGCAACAGGGCTGGTCGAAATGAGGAAGAGTGGGAGCAAAACAATAGTACAGGACGAAGAAAGTTCTGTCATCTTCGGAATGCCGAAAGTGGCTATCGAAATGGGGGCAGCTGAAGAAGTCTTGCCTATAGATAAAATTGGAAAATTCCTGAATCGCACAGTTACGAATAGTTAGTTAAACTTATTAAATCCTAGCTAACTTTCTCTGTCGAGTTGGTAACTGAAGAGGAGGAAGGTTAGAATAATAATGATTGCGTCTATTTCTACGGTGGGAAAATGGGAGGGCCTTATCCTGGGAATCTATTAAGGTAATTCGGTCAGAATTATCAATTGTTTGAAAATTGGGTAAGGTGCTACAGATTTGATGAGATGTATAAGGGGATTGAGCCACAAAGTTGGGTTACGAGCAATTTGGATTTAAACTTGGGTATCTACGACTTGCCCTTCACCGCTAACGCCATTCTGACTTACAGAAACACCTTCATCAACTTTTGAGACTTTCTGGGTTTCTTTACCCTGACTTTGATCTTCAGTTTGTGCAGTTGCTTCAGCTTCTTCATTCGCTGTTGCTTCCTGAGTTTGCTGAGTTTGTTCTGTCTTCTGGTTTCGTTCGCCTTTATTTGGTACTGTAGCTTCTTGGCCTGAAACCCCCTCAGACATTTGGGTCATGTCCGCGCCTGCCATGTTACAGCTCCTCCTTCAATGAAACTTAAAAGACAATGAAATTGTATGCGCAACTTAACAAAAATGCAAGTGTATAATATCATTCGTGGGTGATAATAGTAATTAATTGGATGTTAATGTTGTGTCGCTTTTTTTTAGATATTGTTTGGTTAGATTATTTAAGCCCTCATTTCGACTCAAGGACGTTGCATGAAAAGTCTTCCAATCTGGTTACTCTTAATCGCTGGGTTAGCAACATTTATAGTAAAGATACAGATTGTTCGTCCAATTGAGTATGTCGGTCATGCTGACGCTTCAGGTTACGCAGAAATGGCGGATAGCCTGATTAAAGGCCGTGGTTTGGAAGTTGACTATGTAAGTTGGTACTTTCTCAAATATCCCCCCCGAATTGTCCGGCCCGAAGATCATTGGCCGCCACTTTATTCTTTCTTGATTGCACCTTTTTTCAAAATTTTAGGTAAGAATGCCTTTGCTGCTAAGATACCTTCTATTTTTATCTCCTGCTTGCTTTTTCCTTTTGTGGTTTATGTTTTAGCTGAAATGTTAAGTGGTAGCTGGGTTGTTGGATTGGCAGCAGGATTGCATATCCTATTGTACCCTGAGTTCTTTCGCCATTCGCTTTATTGCTTATCCGATATCACCTTTGCGTTTATGGTTTGTACAACAGTGCTTTTGATATTGAAAGGGACAAAAAATCCGCGTT
>PACG01000166.1 GCA_002699335.1 Candidatus Poribacteria bacterium | reverse complement strand
CGAACGCAGGGCGGAGTTGATGGCTACCGGAAAATCCAAATTGCCCATAGTGATCATTACTGGCGTGGCCTGGAACATAATAGCGGCGAGGAATCCCTACTGGACGGTTCAGTCGATCACGATCACTGGTACTACGCCGTCGGATCTACCGAAGTCTGGCAAGGGGGAATACCCGCCTGGTCTGAGGCAGTCGACCTAGTTGAATTATATGTTTATCAAGAAAAACCAGAACCAAAAAAGAAAAATTCAAAAGCCAAAAAAATCCAACAGTGGCGGTGGGATTTTGGTGACGGCAGTGGTGAAACTGTTGATAATCGGGTAACACATGTATTTCGGCAAGCGGGCAAGTATCAGGTCACGGCCAACGCTGAAGGCCGCCAACGACGCGGGGCGGTAACGGTTTTACCCGCCAAGCCCCCACAACCGCTAACGACCTGGCTAGTGGATCCCAACCAAATTGCCGTACGTTTTGACGAACCGATCAAGACCAAATCCTTGAATGCCAGGTTAGCGTCAGGAGGCAAAGCCAGTCGGTCACAAATCAGTGCTGATCAACACCAACTCAACCTCTATTTTAACAAACCGATCAAAGACAAAACCTGGCTGGATCTGAAAGGGGTCATCGACCAGGCTCAAATTCCCAACGTTATGCCTAAACAACGGTTGTCAGTGGAGCCTGCTTCGTGGCCGGTCCACCGATCTGGACTGGTCTTTGTTTGGCAAAACGGCAATGTCGCCAACTCAGTAAACGGCCAGATGTGTCAGCCTCAGGCTGGCGGCATGGCACATCTGGATAATCAATACGCCATGCAATTAGCCAAAGGCCGCTTTACGGCCGACGAATGGGGCCAACCGATTAAGCAGAAGTTGACGCACTCTAACCAACTGACACTGGAGGTGGTGCTGAAGACCAACGACCTCAACCAGAAAGGTCCAGCACGGATTGTCTCTTTCTCTTCCAGTGCTAATTCAAGGAACTTTACTCTGGGCCAGGAAAGGGATCGGCTGATTTTCCGGCTTCGAACGACAAAAACGGACGAAAACGGAACTCGACCNGAGACCAACCTCTGCTCGATTGAAGCCAACCAAAGCGTTCACATAGCCGTGACTTATAGATCTGGCAACCTGATTTGCTATAANGATGGAGTCGAAGTTCTCAATACCGACCANATTTCAGGCCATTTTAGCAATTGGTCTGATCAGCATCTTCTGTTTGGNGACGAATGGNACGGCAATCGAGATTGGGCCGGAACACTGGAAGGAATTGCCATTTATAACCGTGTTTTGCCATCAACAGAGATTCTGAAACATGCCACTAANTATCAACACCTGNTATCGACNCGCCCACAACCACAACTGTGGAAGGTCAGGGCAACAGCCGTCCAACGCTCCAAAGTACCAACCCTGGCTGAAATATCACCTTATCACCAGGCCCTGATGGTGTATGAATACCAGGTAGACCAGGTGTTGACAGGTCCTCCGTTAAACCATAAGTCCCAGCAAAAAATTAGGGTCGTGCACTGGGCCATTCTCAACACCAACTCGCTGAAGCTGCCACTGATCGGGCAAAAAAGAGAAATGGTGATTGAACCCTTCAGTCAGCATCCGCAACTGGAGAGCCTTTTCCTCTCCGACACTCTTCCCCTTGACTTTGAGGCTGAACTCTACTATGCAACCATCGGAGGGCTTGACTGAGTCGGGCTGAGCGGAAACACGTAGACAACGAACAACGAACAACAGACAATTTTAGACTCTCATAAGCGGAAATTTGGCCCCAACAACAGTTTGGAACATCAGGAGTTAGAGATGAAATCACAACTAGAAGTAACTCGGCGTGCAATAACCGGAGACCATCTGGCCAAGTTGGCACTCGTCATCCTTATGGGGCTGGTCTCAATGGGTTGCGGACCGAAGTTGGGCAAGATCCGCCTGGAGCAGGTGGAGCAGGCTATTTCCCAATCCCAGGTGGCCATCGACCAAGCCTTTCTCAAAAATGCCAACACCCTGTCACCTGAATT
The DNA here is from genome assembly GCA_002699335.1 of Candidatus Poribacteria bacterium. The sequence continues at coordinate 18,904 of PACG01000166.1, read as the reverse complement.
ATGGTCCCAGGCCGAACAGCAGATGGCTGAGTCTGAAAAAGCCAGGTCAGCCAACCAGGGGTTGGCCGCTATCCAGTTGGCTTATCAGGCCATGGCTACTGCCCAAACCGCCGCTCAGCAGGCTAGCGCTGTCTCTAAGGAGAATGAGCTCAACGCCGTCATCGATAAAAAATCGGGCAAAATTGAAAAATTGAGAGCCGAGATGCAGCAGGTACGGTCAGAATTGAAAAATGCCCGCTCCGAAGCCAATCGGACCAACCAGCAAAAAGAGAGACGGACATCAGAGCTGAAAAGGAAACTCCAACAGCAATCGGACCAGGTGTCCCGGAGTCAGTCCGACGCCCATCAGGCCAGGCATAAACGTGATCAGCTACAGACCCGTTACGACCAGGTTTACGCCCAATCTCAGCCGGCCCAACGCCAAATCGAGGATTATCGCCGTCGCATCCGGGAATACGAAACCCAGCTAGCCAAGGCTGAAGCTGAGCTCCAGACCGCACGCCAGGCCTCCGAGGAGGCTAAAAGTCGGGCGATTGCTCAGGGGAAAAGCTACTCACGGCAAATTGAAAACCTGAGCCAACAGAGGGCATTGCGGGACCACGATGCGGTGCTGGCTCGAAAAATGGCGGAGGCCAGAGCCTTTGCCCAGCGTCGCCAGACCTGGACGCCCAATCGGACGGGCCAAACCGCGCTCTCCCGCCACCAGGCCAGCGAGGGCCGGCGGGAACTGAAGCGATGGGACCAGGCCTGGTGGGATAAAGATCTCAATACCCATCTGAGCTACTATAACCGGCAACTGCAGCTTGAACAGTCGGTTATTCGTGCCACTGGGGAGGAGCGCAAATACCTGGATTACGTTCAGACGGCACCGGCTATCCGGGGCCAGGCGGGAAAGGGGTGGAGCCGGAACGCGTCGGCCGACACACCCGAGATCCAGGCGGAAGGAGATAGCCTGGTGGCCACCTACCGCCTGAATAAAACATCTGGAGGGAGGCAGAAACAACCAGTATTATACGATATCTGGGAACGGGAGGTCTGGATCCGAAAACAGGGGCAAGCATGGCGCATCTACCGCGAGTTTTGGCGAATTTACGAAAATGTACCCAAATACTAAAATTGAGGGAACCAAGCATGCAACACGAGAATAGCGAGAATACAGAAAAGGGAAAGGATCGGTTGATTCGGCTCTTCAGCAATCGCCGATATGTTGTGGCCGGCATAATCGCCGTAATCTGCATTGGGGGGCTAATCATTATTGGGGTCTTGAGCAGTGAAGGTGAGAAAATCGAATCTTTTGCTCAGAGATGGAAATCGGCCGTCGAGTCCAAAGATGTTGGCAAGTACCGGGAGTTGTGGGATACTGTCACACTGAGCGACAGCAAAGAAGCCAAACAGCAGTATGAGGAGGCGGTGAAGCGGACACGCTCCTACGATAAAATTGTGGCCCAAGTCAAAACCTTGGTTCAACGAAAAGATCCAAGAAACCCGGACCTTTACCAGATCGAGTCAATACCGGTCGAACTGTTCAAGGAAAAGCAGTTGCTAATGCGCACCTATCGAGATCTGGTAGTGAAGCGAAAAGGGCCACGCAAAAGGTGGTATCTGGTTAGGGATCAGGAGCAGCGCGATCAACAGGAATTTCCTCAAAGTAGCCAGGAGATGATGGTTGGCACGGAAGCGGAGGGAACGACCACGACGACCGAGGAGTCAAGCTTGACGGGTAGTGGCAAGACCTCCGGAACTGGAACTGAACAAACAGCCATAATCGGTGAAGCTCCCTCTGGAATCTCCAGTAGCACACCGGTGGATACCCAACTAAAAATCAAGCAGGTACTCGGTGCTTGGCAGGGCTCCTGGCAGAACGAAGATATTCAAACCTACATGGCACAATACGCGGAGGAAGCCAGAATCACACGAGTAACGGTAATAGACGGCAAAGAGGTGCGGAGGAAAATTTTAAACAAGGCGCGGTTACGCCAGGGAATGGAACGACTGAACAAGCGTTATAGCAAGATCGAGGTTTTAATTTCCAATCTGCAAATTAACGGCGACACAGCGGTGGCCGATGTCGGTTTTTTGCAAACTTACCAGGCTTTTACACCGGCTTCAGGCAACCGTCCCGCCTATCGCGACTTCGGTACTAAATCCCTGGTCTTGGCTGTTGATGCCAAGAATGGTCGTTGGAAGATCTACAAAGAGTCGTGGAAAAACTACAAAGATGTACCTGAGTTTCCTAAGTTGTGATAGAATTGGATGCCACGGACAGGTTCAATATNAAATGGCTGCGGTTAACCCTACGTGGTTTTTAGCTCTCACCTTTTCATCTACTACTTTCTGCCTTTTTCCCTTGGCCTTTACTACCTATTGCCCCGCTCGGCCAAGCACTATGGGCTAACGCTCTGTAGTTACCTGTTTTACGGTTGGGCCAACCCCAAATTTGTGNTGTTGATGCTGGCTTCGACANTNATCGACTACATCTGTGGTCGCGTAATNGCCACTGANCNACATCGNCAACTAGCGGTGACNGTTTCGGTCTGCACCAATCTNTCCCTGCTTGGGTTCTTCAAGTATTTCAACTTTGCGATTGGCAACTACAATGCTGTGGCCAGTCTAATCGGCCTGCCTATCCTGCGAGATGTGCTCAATGTGACACTTCCCCTCGGCATCAGTTTTTATACCTTCCAGTCGATGAGCTACACCATCGANGTCTANCGTGGTCANGCCAAACCTATTTCCAATTTCATCGATTTTGCCTGTTACGTCTCTATGTTTCCACAACTGGTGGCTGGACCGATTGTCCGCTTTTCTCAGGTAGCAGAACAACTTCAACATCGAACCCATACATTGGACAANTTNACCCAAGGAATTGCCTTCTTTTCAGTTGGCCTGAGCAAAAAAATCCTGTTAGCCAACCCATGTGGTAAGATCGCCGACACCGTCTTTGATGCTGGTGCAGTTGCGGTGCTTGACGCCTGGTACGGGATAGTTGCCTACGCCTTCCANATCTACTTTGACTTCAGTGGCTATTCCGACATGGCCATCGGTTTGGGATTGATGCTCGGGTTTACTTTCCCCAAAAACTTCGATTCACCCTATCGATCGGCGTCAATTACCGAATTCTGGCGACGGTGGCACATCTCCCTCTCCAGTTGGTTGCGGGACTATCTCTACATTCCACTGGGTGGAAACCGTAAAGGACAAGNGCGAACCTACATCAACCTGGCTATNGTGATGTTGTTGGGCGGGTTGTGGCATGGCGCGTCTTGGAATTTTGTCATCTGGGGCGGGATACATGGTGGGATGCTAGCCCTGGAGCGGATGCGTGGCAAGTCGAGTTTTTACCAGCAATGGCCCAATGCAATCCGCGTGGGTCTAACTTTTTTACTGGTGTTGNTCACCTGGGTCTTTTTTCGATCTGCCAACCTATCCCGGGCTGTCACGCTCTTAGGCTGTATGGTTGGACTGGTTTCTGTACCTCCGGGCCATTACCTGATAGGTGGTTTAATTTATCAACCCTATTACCTATTGTCTATTAGCATGGCAGCCTTGGTAACCTGTCTGAGGCGATCGACATGGGGTTGGGTTCAAAACCTGTCAGTTCCAAAAATGGTTGCTTGTCTGATCTTGCTCTGGATCTCGCTGGTATTTCTAGAGACGCAGTCGTATAATCCCTTTATCTACTTTATCTTTTAGCTTTATGAGGTCGAGNTCAGAGGCAATTCAGGTGTATCGAACCGCACTGCTAATACTGTTTATTGTTACCCTACTTCTTGTGCCCCTGGCACAGCAAATTCGGGATATGCGGCCGGGTGCCGAATCGGCACANACCTCTATCGCGCAACTGGTTCGACTGCTGACACTCCCCACATTAGACCGGATCGACCACTATGAAGGTCAGCTTGAAGAACGGTCCATTCTTCGCCAGTGGATTCTGCCTCCCACCCAATACCTGCTAACCTGGCTTCTGGCGTTCGGCAACGAACAGGCCTATGTTGGGGATCAAGGGTGGCTGTTCTACCAATCGGACCTGAAAACACTCTATCATTCATCACCAAACCTGGCTACCGCCGAAACCGCTGTTGAGNTCATCCTGGATTTCAAGCATCAGTTATCAGCCAGAAATATTGAACTGATCGTGTTTCCGACGCCGATTAAGCCCTCGATTCTGCCGGACAAGTTCGCCCCAAGGATTGGACCACGGATACTCCATCCGCATAACTTTCAGACCATCATAGATCGTTTGTCCAATGAGGGTATGTTCATCTTCGATCCGTCCGATCTACTGTTTGCAACCAGATCTGATTCACTAACTGCGCCTTATCTCAAAACGGATACCCATTGGACCCCCTCTGCCATGGAAATGGTTGCGGGTAAGCTAGCGGATTTGGTTTATCGTACAGGTGTTCTGACGCCTGGGCCGGACCGTATTTTTCAGCGGCACGCTATGCCGGTCAGTCATCTGGGTGATATCGGTCAAATGTTGCAACTACCCGATGGCCAGTCTCTTTTTCCGGAAGAAACTGTCACCGTTCAGCAGATTCAAACTATCAACGGTAGACTTTGGCAATCTGACTTATCGGCTCAGCTATTGTTCTTAGGGGATAGTTTTAGCAACATCTACTCTCTGGAAGNGATGGGTTGGGGAACCGCTGCAGGATTGGCCGAGCAACTTAGCTTTGAGTTACAGCACCCCATTGACAAAATNACTCGAAACGCAGATGGNGCCTACGCCACCCGACAAGCCCTGTTCCAGGATCTTCAGAAAGGGGATGATCGACTGGCAGGTAAAAAGTTAGTTGTCTACCAATTTGCCATGCGGGAACTATTTTTAGGTGATTGGCGGCAATTTGATCTGACCTCCCCAGACGGTAGGATAACCCCGGGCAGTAATCTATCTGGCAATGAGAAAGCCATTAATAAACAGGTTATCGAAATAACAGCGGTTGTGAAAGAGCGGAGCCAACCACCTCAGCCGGGTAGTGTCCCTTACCCAGAATGCCTGATTGCCATTCACCTGAAACAGATGACCAACCGGGATCAGTCGATACCGGCAGAACTGTTGCCAACAGAACTGTTGGCCTTTACCTGGGGGATGAAAGATAATCGATGGACGACAGCGGCTAATCTGGAAGTTGGACAGTCTGTTCACCTGCGCCTTCAACCGTGGTCTGAGGTCGAAGCGGAATACGGTAGCTACAATCGCCGGGAACTGGACAGTGAAGAAGCCTGGCTACTCGATACCTATTGGGGGGAGATTGTACGGTGAAGAAAATCAACATCACCCTTTTGTGGTTATTTACTATCGGTTGGTTGATNGGCATAACGATACATTCTGCCTGGTCAGCGGATTCGTTTCACCAACAAGTCGTGGAGATTGTTCAACGATCGATCGGCAATCAGCAAACAACAATTATAGGACGGNAGGGTTGGTTCTTTTTTCTGCCTGAACTGCAGCATTTGGTAGCGGGGCCGTTTTGGGGAGAAAATGCTAAAAAAGTCAGTAACATCTCTAATCCGGATTATGCGGACCCACTACCCGCCATCCTGGATTTCAAAGCCCAATTGGATAGCGTTAACATCGACTTGCTTCTGGTTCCGGTGCCGGCTAAGGCCGCCATTTACCCCGAGATGCTGGTGACCGGTACAGATATACCAATAAAGCGAACCGAGTTGNTTAGCNTGTTCAGTCAGCATCGCCAATTCTACCGCTTGTTGCGACAAAAAGGAGTACAGGTTCTCGATCTAACAGAGGTTTTTCTGGANCATCGATCGAAATACCAGGTCTACTGCCGCCAAGATACACACTGGTCATCTCACGCCTGCCTCCTGGCGGCGAAAGAAATTGGCCGAACCATCGGTAATCCAGATTGGCGAAAACGGGCAGTCAACCAAACACCATACCGTTTATCGACCGTACAGGTCGAGATTGTAGGCGATCTGGGTGTTTCCTTGTCGCCGGCCAGCGAGAAAGAGGTGTTAACGATTACAGTCGTTAGCCAGGATAACGGTACGACGATTAAGCCGTGGAGGAAGAGCCCGGTTCTACTACTCGGTGATAGCCACAACCTGGTGTTCCATGCAGGTGGAGATATGTATGTCCAGGGAGCCGGACTGGCCGACCACCTGGCCCACCAACTCGGTTTTCCCGTCGACCTGGTCGCCGTTCGCGGGTCGGGTGCCACTCCCGCTCGCTTATCCCTCTTTCGTCGAAGAGACAACCTGGCCGGTAAACGCCTTGTCATCTGGTGTTTTACTGTTCGTGAGTTTACAGAGGGACAAGGATGGCGAAAGGTTCCCGTTATCCGACCCGGTCGTTGATCATCGGACAACTATCGCTTCCCGTCTGCTTGATCGAAAATATGTTGATCTAAAAACCCTTTTTGGTAGGATNCAGGACAAAGATATCGANTGATAACATTTGATGATTCACCGCTTGGTTGCTCATCCGGAATTCAAAGGTCGAATAACTTTTCAAACACACTCGAAGCCCATAGTATTGCGTTTCAAATACAGCGTAAAACCATGATTCAAGGAGGGAAGGATGAAAGTCTGCATCGTAGCTGACATAATGGTTCACGATCTAAAAACCTATCAAAAGTATATCGAGCAGGTCCCGGCGATAGTGGCCGATATCTTGTCAGAGGTGGGAAGATCACCGGGGAATAGACGACTGGGAAGCTCAGGGGTGCCTGGTCATTATCGAATTTCCCAGTCAATAGTCCTTTGAACAATGGTATACCTCAGAAGAATATCAAACTATCGCTAAAATCAGGGAGNAGTCGGCTACTGCCAGGTCTTTTCTGGCCGAGGTAATTTCGCAACCGGTTTGGATTCACGCTTCGATGAAGAGGGTATTTTCAGTCGAGTCTAGTTATCATCCTGATATTAATATTGGTGGACTGTGTCTATATTATTTAAAGTGTTGGTAGGTATCCTCTTTCCGTTCGTTACTAGCTTGCTCATCCAGAAAAACACCCTGATNCCCGGATAGAACGATGTCTAGCGATCTCCCCTGTTTGACCCAATGAAGCGAGCGTCGACCATAACAGGTGTGAACATAGCCGATTAAGGTAATCTAGCTATTCCGGACTGGTGCTATTATCTGTAGATAGTTAGGATTGGGTTTTTGCATAGGCCACTGGCGGAATTGACAATGGCCGTCGTCACTGGTAGATGGGCGGCGGTTTGAAAAGGAGTTTCCCGTTTTGTCANTCTCTTCTGGTTGGAATAGAAATGGGCCGGGNCCAGTAGAGCGCAATACTAAATTGGCTCAGTGCATCTGCTCGAATAAAATCAGTGTTTGGGAAAAGCGTTAGGCAGGAGAGTATACTAGTAATATCCGGCTAGAAAATTGCGATGATGATTGTNGACNGTCATGCATTGTCCTGTATGGACGACATATTGGCTTTTTCTGGCCAAGCACATACCCTAATGGGTAGATACATGTTTTCCTGCACTTAATATCGACTGCTAACCAAAATCGTTAGTGCAGCTTTGCCCCTACAACCACAAAAAGGAAAGCGAAACTCGGTAGTGTTTCAGAATTATCGCAACATTCATTAACGTGCTATTCTCTGCTATCTTGAGATTATAATATACCGGTGGAGGTTTGAGAAATGGTGATTTCAATGGTCTATCGGTCGTCCTGGCTAGTTCCTGTGCTCTGTTTCCGAGATCTATTTCAAACGAGCTCGGACTAACAATACCTTTGACTTTCTGTGGCCACACTGGCAGAATTAACAACTACCTGCCCACCGACAGGCCTTTTTCCACACTAGACCTCGTGCTAGTCATTATGAGAGGAAATTGATCGATTTGGAAGCCAGTTCCTACCGTTTGGCAGCCTTCAGGGAGGCCGAGATCAGGTAGTACTCAACATTGCGGCGACAGAGGGGAGGATAGTGGTAAGCTCGAGCACTGAGCTGCATGCCAGTCTGCCTCTGGAGAACTACCTGGTACTGCATGAAACTGTGCTGGGCTAAGCGTATTGAAAAAAGACGAGGATGGCAAGGCAGAAGACCCAGCCTCGACAATAGGACAAGACGATCACTAATGAATCTCTATCTACACTTATTGCGTCATGTTAAACCCTACTGGACACACTTGGTTATCTCGTTACTGGCGATGCTGGTTGTCTCCATTGGCAACTTAATCCCGACATGGATTGGCGGAATCGTCGTCATTGACCAGATTATTGCCCAAAAAGACCTCTCTCACTTACATCAAGTGGCCCTGTTTCTACTGGCCATTTATCTGCTGAAGAGTATTGGCGTAGCCTTGGCCGAATGGCTATCCCATGAGATAGCCGAGAAGATTATTTACGACATGCGAACTCAGATTTATGGACACCTACAGAAACTGTCACTTCGCTTTTACCAGAATAGCAGCACCGGCGATTTGATGTCGCGGGTGGTGAATGACATCGAGGCTATGCGGGATATGCTAGCTCACAGTGGACATGCCATCATCGTACAGTCTTTAACATTTTTTGGCATTACAACCGTGTTGTTTGTTATCAACTGGCAACTGGCCATGTTGACCCTCTTTCCCCTGCCGATCTTAGCTCTTCTCATTTTTCGTTTCGGCCTGAAGTTGCGAATCATCTCCCGTCAGGTGCGGGCTAAACTAGCTGATCTCAATGCCCGATTACAGGATAATCTGTCCGGTATCTTCGAGATTCAAGCTTTCAGCCGTGAGCCTTATGAACAGAAGCGGTTCTGGGCACAATGTGCCCATTATCGAGATTCAATAATTCGCAGTATCCGCTTGTGGGCGTGTGTGAGCCCGATGGTGCAGTTTGCCCTGGGAGTTAGTTGGACCATTATTCTATGGTACGGTGGTTGGCAGATGATCAGCGGAAACAGCGATATGACAATCGGGCAACTGTTTGTCTTTCTGGGTTACCTGTGGCGACTCTTTATCCCCATTGAGATGGCCAGTCATGAAAACGAGCGGCTGCAAAAAGCCCTAGCCGCCGGGGAGCGTATGGTGGAATTGTTATCTCTAGAGCCTGAAATTAAAGATGCTCCGGCTGCTCAGGTGAGGAAGATCAGTGGCCAAATTCAGTTTGAAGAAGTCGGCTTTAGATACACAGAGCAAGAGGTGCTAACGAAGGTAACCCTCAAAATTCGTCCAGGCGAGACGGTGGCGTTCGTCGGTCCTAGCGGCGTAGGCAAAACCACCCTAGTGGGGCTAGTACCCCGATTCTATGATGTCAACGATGGAGGGGTCTTCATCGATGGCCTCAACGTGGTAGATTGGCAAATTCAGTCCTTGCGCCGTCAGATTGGACTAGTACCGCAAGAGACATTCCTGTTTAACGCTACGGTGGGAGAGAACATCGCCTATGGGAAACTAGAGGCCAGTCAAGAGGAGATTAAAGCGGCGGCCCAAGCGGCCAACATTTACCATTTTATTATGAGCCTTCCAAATGGCTTCGACACCCTGGTAGGAGAACGTGGAACGCGACTCTCTGGCGGTCAGAAACAACGTCTCTCAATTGCGCGTGCTATCCTGAAAGATCCACCCATTCTGATACTCGACGAGGCCACGTCATCGGTAGATACAGAATCCGAGCAGTTAATTCAGCAGAGTCTAAGCCACCTGCTACAAGGGCGCACCACCTTAATCATCGCCCATCGGCTGGCAACTATCAGGTTTGCCGATCGAATCGCCGTGTTGGACAACAATCGAATTGTGGAGTTGGGCGATCACCTCGAACTTCTGTCGCAAGGGGGATTATACACCCAACTTTACCAATTGCAGTTTGGAAAGGGAGAGTTGCTGGCGATGTGACAGCAAACTGGCCAATATCGGAACAACCGTGACTTCGGTATCACGGCTCCAGACCAGGCAATTATCGTTGCCTATTGACCGAAAACGGCCTAACTAAAATGCCTGATCCCCCGGATCCGAGCAGGTGGCCAAACAAAACGGCAAAATTGTGCCTTAGCCTCAGGGAGCCGATCTCCGAGTATTTCAGTTAACTGGTCACCATACGTGAACGATTAAGTCAGGCTGGACACCAGTGTCCGCTTTCAATAATGGCAACGGTTTCAAGCCGCGATTTGTTTGATTGTTAAGGTTTACCCATCTTTGTCACCCTAGCAACGATTGTTGTTCCGTCTAATAGAACGAAGCAGCTACTGCAGTTACTGTAACCAGCTAATCCTCAAATACATCCATCGGCTTTATGTCACTGATAAATCCCTTCGATCTTCGGTTCCCTCGAGGAGTCGTGGTCGATCCCACCATCAGACAGCTGCGCAATGTCCTGTGCGAGACTACGGTAGTAGGCGCTCAGCACGCCTGCGTCGGTGCCAACTGAGAAGTGACGGTACCCTTGATCCCAGTAGTTTTTGACAGCATCGAAGCTCTGCATTTCATAGCGCAATGAGATTCCCTTCTTTGATTTTTGTACCGCGGTTGTAACCCTCGTAAGCGCTGCCTGAACATCTGCATGGCCTGTGTTACCGGAATGTCCCATCTCCAGAGAGAGATCGGTTGCGCCAAGTACCAGGGTGCTAACCCCTTCTATTTCAACAATCTCTTCAATCTCCTCGACCGCGCCCACCCTCTCAATCATAACTGCGATGATCAAGTGGTTAAAGCTATCCGGGAACTCCGGTGATCCTGCACCCGGCAACGGACAGAAAACAGTTCCTTTTGCGCCATAGAGCCCATCACCATCAACACTAGCGGGACGGAGGATATTCACGCACTGGCGGACATCGTCAGCTGATGCTGGTTCGACAAATAAGATGCCACTGGCGCCCACTGTTATACAGTTTTGAGCAATTGATGCCTGGTTTTGTCGGTTAATCTTAACGATTACTGGTAGGCTTGATACCGCGCAGGCACGGTTAATTGATTCCATCGTAAGAGGTGATCCGTATTCCTCGATCAACTCGATGTATTTAAATTGACCGGTACCACAGATCATAGCTATCGTGTCCAAAGCGCTTAAGTAGACACGGGTTGAGAACACAGGCTTATCTGTGGTGATCTGCTCGTGTAGATCTTGGAGTTGCGGATAAGTGATCATGGCTTTTTCCTCCATATGAAGAGTGGGTCGTTTTCCCCAGCTATATTGTTCGGTGTTCGCCGTCCATAGCTGTCAGATTCGGTGCGGCGATGTAGGGTTATTTGGCAACATGGCTCTTCAACTAGCCCGTTCTGTAATTTCTACAAACGGTTCAAAAAAGACGCATGTATCTAGTTTTAGGTAGTCCATGTAACTGGTTTCTAGGAACCAGGGCTGATGTGAGAAATAGTCGTAGCGTTGAGCAACGATCTTCGTCTAGGCAAACATCAATCAATNNCCACCGTAGTTTGTTAGTATCAATTTGGGCAATAATTAAAACTCGGCTGCNTTCACTGCCCACTTTTGANATGGACTTTTGTCATTTTACCTAGTTTTCGATTTAGGAACAACAAAAATCTCTGAGGTTTTCTTCTCTATTGTTTTGGAGCGTACTCTGCCCAGCGTTTTGCGNCTATTTTGCACGATTTCGTCCAACTCTACATCCATGACTTTTTGAACACCAACTTCTTTTTCGCTGGCTTCCAAGGATTTTAATATTCCTGTTTTCAACTGGTAGATGCAACTCAACGACTTCCATAGAAGGATTAAGCTATAGCAGGCTTCGAGTGTCGTAATTATAACCAAATGAGGAGGACTTCTGAACTTCTACCACCAACTCAGGCTGGAGCAAAAGTAGGGAATATATTCGTTGTTGAAAAGGCAAGACATAATCGGTCGATGATTGCTACCGTTATCGGCCTGCATCAATCGACTATTAGCCGAGAACTGAGATCTAATCGTGGTTATTGGCACACACAAGCCCATAGTNTAGNTCTGTTCCGCCGCCAGAGTAAATCCCCCTCCCCTTATCGATGCTGAAACGTGGATGGTCACAGAAATACTTATTCGACAGAAATGGAGCCCAGAGCAGATCAGTAGGTNGATGAAAAAACATCTGACCCNGCCCATCAGCCATGAATGTATTTATCAACATATACTGACAAATAAAGAAGCCGGCGGAACTCTGCATAGTCATCTGCGCGGTAAAGAGAAAAGAGAGCAGCACCATGGCAGCCATGACCGACGGGGAAAACTGAAAAACAGAATCAGTACGAGCTAAGACTATCCCTGGTTGACCATCGTCTTGATATATATGATCTTCTGACAAATCAAGTGTTATGCTTTCAAATTCTCGCCAATCTTAATAAGTACAAGTCTGTCTTAATCTATTGTTTTGCNTGTTGCCAGATTATANTTCCCTTCTGTTTCAATTCAGNTATCAAAAATCCCTTTTCTTCATCTNCTACCATCCGATTCCAATCTATCCATGCCTTTGTTGGAAACCCGTATTTCGGATGGTAATTGACGTCTATCTGTATTGCATTCTCATCGATTGCCGACCGAACAAAGTCAAATAATCCTTCCATTGTTAGATAATTTTTATATCTGTTCAAGGAAACTGGCTGACCAGATTTTACATCTACAACTTTAGTAATAGCTCCTTGATTCACCGTAACTAAAACAGGGGCAACATAATCAGGTGGACAAAAACACTGCCATTCAAATTGAAACCGATAGGTATTCAATTTATTCTCTTTCCACTTTAACCGACTGATTTCTAGTGGCGATTTTTCCTGAGGCTCTTCAGGAGATACTTGAGGCATTAATATTGACTTATTGCTAATGGAAACATTTTTCTCAGAGTTGCAACCATTCATTATTAAGAGTAGAAGAATAAAGAAATAGCAAATGTAATTATTAAATTGTAAGAGTAACAACTGATGTCCTTTTGGCTGTTCAAGCAACCTTTTCTATAAGGGATACTTCTAAATCTAAAGACATCTTTAGCCAATTAATCTCAATGTTAACCACTGATAGGCTAAACCTTCACTCAAATGGCACAACTGTTATCTTGCCATCATCGTTAAAGACAACCTCAAACTTAGTTGATAGATTTGGCGAAAAGTATCCGAACTCAATCTCGTAATTTTGCCCATCTAACTTTCCACTCACCAAGCCATCATCTTCAGCTTTGGATTTAAACCGTAAGCTTTGGGTTTTGCCTCCATTTAGCTGTTTGATTTGAAAATACGGCCACTAGCTTTAATTCTAATATATTTCCACACCTTGAATTGCTGATTGATTAGCTTTATATTATTCCTTGCACAGCTAACAAAAAGTAAGGAAATTATTATTAGCAGGTATTTTCTTGCTGATTCCTTTCAACTTCCTATATTATCTAATCTCAAATCTGATCTGTAAGCCAATTTTTGTTCCCACGTCACTGGGGGTTTGGATTGGCACTCTAGCATCCATTGCAAATTCAGCCTCTGCTAAATTTTCTGATTTGACCACAGGTCCACCGTAAGATAACTCTTGAATACTATTTGGTTTTCCAACCTCGGCTCCACTTGCTTCCGCTAAAATTTCAGCTCTGGATAAGGCATCTTCCATAGCTAGGCGTCAGGCTTCTTGTCTGAATGGGGTTGGATCCGCAATAGAAAAAGTTAGCCCATTTATTGTGTTCGCGCGCTACTTTCTATCGTAGCTTGCATTAATTCTCCCACACTTTCCAACGCTCTGATTTTAATCACTAATATGTTGCTAGCATTAAATCCAATTACGATTGGCGGGTTATTATTTTTGTACTCTCTTTGTGGTGAGGTGTTGAATGAGTCTGTTTCTCTATCCTTGTCAGTCAGCCCTTTATCTTTTAAAGAAGTAATAATATTTCAATCTTCAGATTATTATCACTTGCTGCTTTCTGCGCAGTTTTGGCGAATGATTGGATACCAACTCGTAAAGGAACCAGATCTGGCGAGGCTTGAGTGGTTGCTGAATCTGTGACCAGAATGACGTCGTTTTCTACAGTTGGAAGGGTAAAATTGGTACAGGATGAAAACAGAAAAATTACCTGCAAGAGAATTAATAACGTAATGGTGAAAACCCAGGAGATTTTGTTGGCTATAGCCATTGAATACCTTCTTTATCTTCATTAAACACAAGTTGATAGACGCTTGACAATTTGTGCTGGTTGATCAAGATTTACAAAGGGCCAGAGATTTTTTCATCGGGTCAAGTATAATGAAGACTAGGGCCGGTAGACAATTCAGATTGGTAGTCAAATGAAACTACCGGCCAAAGCTAGCATAGATTGGTAATTGCGCTTAAGCTAATTATCTCCTAGCTATCGGGTGAAAGTATTTAAGTCTAGTAAATGCATTTTCGACCAGGTGCCCGTATTTATTCCATCCTATCATGGCCGATGTTGAAATTCTCTTGTCCTGGTTTACCGCTTGTGACCCTTGGTCCTAAATTTGATTTCTCAAATTTCCGCTATCATCGTCTTTATCGGCCATGTCACCATCAGACCGGGGCCGTTTGGCCATTAATTCAGCGGCGGCTTTGCCGTCGTCAATCTCAGCGCCAGTAATTTCAAATCTATTGGTCTGGCAAAAGAATCTACTGCCAGATAGATTTTGGTGCTGTTACTAGCACGACTTTTTACTAGGCCCTGGTTGTCTTGTCCCACATCTCCAGGGCTATGTCAGCCTAGACGATACTTCCATCCACCAACTCCGATTCAAGACCCGGCTGCTTTAAGCAGAGCTGTAAAGATTTGTATCAACTTCTGCCCTACTGAGGCAACGATTTAAATTGTTTGTACACGGTATTCCAGCCACCGAACTCAGTGGAAAAATGGCGCCAGGGATAGCCGCTGCGCATAGGATAAAGTATTCCTGCTGTAGTCAGTCGAAGACCCGGCTTATCATAGATCCTATCTTGGAGCATGATGTNCCTTAGTATCAGCAAGAGTTGGTCATTGAGCCTCAGTCGAGGCATGGCAAACTCGATTTAGTTGGATCGGAACTAGCATAATACCAGTTTGCTCTTTGATCTCAATAAGTTACATTGGACTATCAACAGCCCTTAGAATAGTGACAGCTAGTCAAAATAAATCGGTCGACATCTAGGATGCGGAGACTGGTCAAGAATTAATCGCCTTAACTAGTCATGGTCATTGGGTTGATTCAGTGCAGTTCAGTCCAGACGGAAAACTGGTAGTACCTGCTAGTGCCGATAAAATAGCCAAGGTCCGGGATGTGAATACTGAGCAAGAAGTAATTACATTAACAGGTCACGATCATTTCGTAGTCTCAGCTGCATATAGTCCAGATGGGAAAAGAGTCCTAACTAGTAATTCTAATAAAACAACCCGATTGTACGCGACTGATATAAATGAGCTAATCTGGCCATGGCAGGCAAAACCAAACGGGCCAAGTTGATTTTAACCTTGATCCAGCGATCCAAACTGGAACNACTCAGCACTTCGCGTCAGGCTNCATTGTGAGAAAGGCCAAGAGCCCATTTATAAATGCATGGGTAAAGCNTTAGCTGGCGAGGCCGGACTTAAGGGCTATTATCACTGGCCTTTCAAACCGATAATAGATCGGTGGCTGAAANAGCTGAAACATAGGTGATTAATCTGGTCTGCACTAAACCTAAAGATCATGGNCTGGCCGCTGAACTCTGGACCTATAGCCAACTGGCTAAGTATACGATCCAAAAAGCATCTTTTACCGGGCATCCATCTCTGTCCTAGGCGGCAAAGGCAGCGGCCTGGAGGGTACTGTCAGCCAGTGACATACAGCCGCATAAGATCAAGGGTTCGTCTAATAATTAGTTAGATTCGTGCAATTTTCTGCCCATTTGTTAGAATTTTCGCCAAACTCTGGCGACCGTTCGAGACCAAGAGCCAAAGTCCAATGCCGGCCGAAAGCCTTTTGATGTTAGACTCCGGTTCCAGATCATGATTCTGGATTCCTGCTACAACTGGTCTTCAGCTTGAGTTTCAGATCTAGGATCGCATTTCTTTTCTGCCTGTTCTGGCTTTGGGTTTTGACGATACGCTGTCTGAGGCCAAGACCATCTGGCTTTTCAGACAATAAACTCACCCCGGCAGAACTGAGTGAAAAACTTTTTCAGCCGTTGGACTAATTTCGGCCTCAAAACGGTTTTTCGGCCCCGAAAGGACAAATGGTTGCTGCCAGCATAGTAGCGGTTCCAAAGCAGCTTAACAGCAGAGAGGAGGATAAATCCATCAAGAATGGCCTCAATCATTTCGGTGATCAGAATCAGATTGAGATTGATGTTAAGTACAGACTTATTCGCCGCGATGAAGTGAAACCGGCTTGGGTTCATGACCGCCATATTTAGGAAGAACTGCGAGCTGAAAATAACAGCCGCCAGGATGTGCGGGCTGACTCGGCTGATAGGTCAGCGTCAAAAGAGATGCTCTGCAGGAAGATGGTTACCGCGGCCACATTCAGCCGTGATAAGAAGCTGACTCAGCCTCAGATAGAAGCTAATCATCAGCCTTGGAAAACTGACCGCCGAGTGGAGCCCATCTTCGGAATCCAGCAGATGGGGGCAGGCAACTGGATGATAGGAAGCAGAGACCTAGCCAGGGTCAAAGGTAAGATTGGTTGGCAAAACTTGACCTACAACCTAGACCGATACAGCCGGCTAGCCCAGCCATAGTTGCCAGCGGTGCGGCATCCAAGCGGCACTGATGGCAGCCGTCTTGAGACAAATATAGGTGTTGCACTTACACTTATCTGCAACCAAGTATCTCTTTCTGGCCTACAACCAAGACTAGCCATCCAAAGGAGCAGTAATGAAGTTGAAGAATCAGGTCGGGGCAATAAAGAATACGACCTTAAAAGGCGGGGATTTTAGAAGAGGTGCTATTCAAACAAGTTCAGTTGTTAGTCAGCTGGTTTATCTTCCTTCTGCATGATACTGGATGTATTTTTCTGACTCATTTGCGTGGTTACCTTATCTCCCGGCGGCCAAAATAGCTGTTGGCCCAGAATTCACCGCCCACAACTCTCGCTTGAGCTGTGGTGACGGCTGAAAGATCCCACGGCAGACTAACCTTTGGTCCTTTGTACGACTTGGGCCGTAGAATATTTGGGAGGAAATCCGAGGAATAAATGGACATGAGCCTAAGATATTCCCATGGTTTCGATCTCAAAGCCATTAACGCTAGCAAGTATCGTAGATAGCATAACGAGTTGGTTTGATCGACATGCTGATATTGAATTCAATTTGGGTTTCAGGCGAGGAAACAACGTTTCATTTTGGCCATGAATGGCGGGCTATTCACGTTTCGTTTTTAATAAAAGTCTCCTACTTGTGGGACCTCTAACTCTATCTGGATTAAACCTAGTCGTTACCTCTATAAATCCGCTTGCCTCGAACTAAAACCCGTTTTGGTGTTTCCAACGCTAATTCGTCAGTACGATGGTAACCGAGCGTCATGCTCATGCGCGTGCCCTCGGTTCGATTGACGCCGGTGGAATGCAAAATCATACTATCAATGGCGATCATCCCTCCGGCCGGCATCGGAATCGGTACAGTTTGCAACTTGACTGCCTCGGTTAATTCCTTCAGCAGATCGGATAACAAATGTGATCCTGGAACCAGGTGCGTGCAACCATTTTCCAATGTTGTCTCCTCCAGGTAGATCAGGACGGTAGCGATAGTCCGGCTCCAGTGCTGAACATCTCGATGTAGTTCCAGAGAATGAGTCGATTCGCGATTGCGCAGATAGATATGGTTATGACGGTTCAGGACGTAGTCTATATTTTCTCCCAGTAAGGAAGAAAGCGGCTCCAATACGTCGGGCGAGGCAATTGTTTGCCGGAAGATTCCACCGCGTTCCCAGATCTTTGAGATGCGAATTACCTGCCCGTGTTGCCTGACCACAGGCTCGATCTGATTTTGCACGTCGTCTAGTGCAGCCGTTTTGATGGCCTCAACTTGTGACGTCGGCAGGATATTTGGAAATTTTACGAATCCATTGTGTCGAAACAAATGGATTTCCTCAGTTGTAAGATGTCTTCTACTCATCGGCTTAGCATCCCCCTACAAATGACTGAAACAGAATGCTACTTTATCTACCGGCCCAATTTCTACATTAATTTTACACTTTTCCGTTTCCGCCTGCTGTCAGAAGTTACTGCACGACGATGTGGAATATCTTTATGTGGAAACTGATCGACCGCGCCAAACCCAGCCCCTAAGCCCGCCTCGTACAGGCTTTGAAACTTAACAAAGGGTTATTCCGGGCATAGAAGGGCTTGACAAAGGAAGGCTGATAGATTATTGTAGCAATGCTTATTTTTATCAAGGTGGAAGGTATGATTCTATTGGTTTCACAGAATCGGAAAATAACTACAATACTTGGGGGTTTGATAAAAACCTCCGAGAAATAAATGGATTTCAGGAGATGGTGTCTATGCCCAAGGTTCAAGATATTCTCGTGTTATTTCAGACCAGTCCTGCACTCGACGTCGCGCCGGCCGCCTGGGCGCGATACGAAGCCTCGAAGGGAACAGGAATTAAGGATCTTATCGAAGAGAGCAAACCTCCATACAAGAATGCAATGGCCGCGATGCGCGACGGATGGCAGGTCATCCAGATGAGCGAGTACCTTCAACGGTCTGAGGTCGACGGCTACGAACTGGGGCCTCTCCCGTACCAGACGGTGCTGTCGCGGTTCCGAGAAATGCAGCCGGAAGAAGAGGGGAGTTAGTCTATGGAGCATCTTATTTCATCAAAGGATATGGCCCAGTTCGTCGCTTCGGGATACCTAAAGTACGAAGACATGGTGCCGAAAGACCTGTGTAAAGCCTGTCTCAAAGAGATGGAAAACAACAGGGGATACCTGGCCGTGGGCATGCCGTTCGAGGAGACATGGCCCAAGGACACGGCTTTGGGCGAAGCCTTTCGACTACCCAAGGTGAAGGGGGTGATTCAATCTTTGGTCGGGCTGGATCCGCTCTATGATCATCACGCTGCTCACCTGGTGAAGGC
>PACG01000165.1 GCA_002699335.1 Candidatus Poribacteria bacterium | reverse complement strand
GTGCTGGAGATGTGGTACTTTGGCATTCCTATCTGACTCACAACGGGTCAATCAATGTCAACGATTCTCCACGTCTGGCGCTTTTTGCCCGTTGGCCTCATCAGCATCAAAGACAAGTAGCTGAATTTCGATATGAAGTACCAGAAGATTTATGGAAATACTGGGCCATATAACGTTGGTCACTGAAAAACAGTAGGGAACCAGAGTGGATATCGGTGCTCTGTCTCGGTGATAGCAAGGGTTTTACTGGCTATTTAGTTAGTGAGAAGCAGAAATTATATAGAGATAAAAAGGTGAAATTATGCAGAAGGCGGGAATTCTGATCTTAGTAATACTTATTCTATTCGTATTTACTACCAGTGCATCGGCTGCAAAAATAAGAATCATTGATGTGATCCATTTGACTGATGGCAGTAAGATAACAGGTAAGATATTGGGTATACAGCGAACGACTATGTAAAGATAGAAACCATCGACAATGAAATAAAGACCTATAGATTTACTCAGATCAAAAAAATGAAAGTATTAAAAGTAAGACTTAACCTTAAACCTAGGAGTCGACGAACCCTTGCAACTACTCTTGCGGTAGGTCCTGCCATTTTACCATATGGTTTGCTGCTTCAGGGATTTGGGCAATTGTATAATGGGGTCAATATTTAAAAGCAGGAGGTATCTTTCTTAATGCTGTTATGGGGGCAAAGATACTCCTGGAATCCGAAACTTCTAATACGATGACAGTGATAGGAGTAGGTATGGTTGCCGGTGGGTATATATGGTCAATTACCGACATTTCCAGTGGTTATTAGCCAGTTCAGTGACCAATTACCTGACTAGCGGCAGGTCGTCGTCTGTCACCGGAGAGATTCCGGGCAATCTATTGGCGGATACAGTACAAGTACTTGTGACCACGCAGGTAGAGCTCACTCGCGGCAATCGCCGGTGAAGCGTCAAAATTATCGTCCAAGCTGTTTTGTGCCAAGACTTCAAAGGTTTTTCCCTGCTTGATTACCAGCGAGGTTCCATTTCTACCGATGAGGTAGACTCGACCACCTGCCCCTACAGGCGAGGCGAAAACACCTTTGATGCCCGGCAGGCGTTGGGGTCCATAATACCGTTCTCCCGTCATCGGATCGTAGCAAGACAAAATACCTTTATTAACTTTCAGGCCATAAAGCGTATCCCCGTAGAGAAGAAGCGATGGGGTATAGGGCGCATCTTCTTGTTGATGCCACCTAATTGCATCCGTTCCAGTGATGTCACCCCTTGCGCCAATAACTCGAATCGCTTGTATCACCTGTTTTTGATATCCGCTCGCTACGAAGACGGTTCCATTGTCAAAAATTGGGGTTGGAACTGTGTTTAGGTACAAACCACCGGCCTCCCAGATTTGCTTACCTGTCTGAAGGTCGTAACCGCGGGTTCGGTTATTTCCACTGGTGATCACCTGCAGTTTACCGTCGACGGAGGCTACGATTGGTGTTGACCAGGTCGTCGTTTCATCTTTGCCGGTCCGCCACTTTTCAGCTCCAGTTCTTTTATCCAGGGCGACAATGAACGACTGACCTTCGTGATCCCAGTTAACAATAACAGTATCATCGTAGAGTAGGGGCGAACTGCCTTCACCAAAATCAAACAAAATGTCCATCTGGCCAAAATCTTTTTCCCATTGCAGATTGCCTTGGAGATCGTAGCAGTATAGTCCAGATGAACCGAAATAGGCGAGTAGATACTCCCCGTCGGTTACAGGTGAGGCTGAAGCCCAGCTTCCATCTTTGAAAATCCCTTCATGTGGTACAGTTTCTACGGCGGTGCGTTGCCAGAGAATACCACCGGTTGTTCGGTCGATGGCAAAAACTATGAACCGAAGTGTATGAGTAACTTTTTTACCCATCAGGCGTCGCCATGCCGGGAGTTCTTTCTCAGTCGCTTTTAGTTCCGCTGATTTCACTTTCTGACCAATTTTAGTTGCTGATACTAGAAAGACTTTATTCTGCCAAATAACAGGTGAGGCGTGTCCTTTACCGGGGATCTTGGTCTTCCACTTAATGTTTTTTCCCTTTTCGCTCCATTCAATTGGAGGATTCGCGCCAGGAAAAATTCCTGTCATATCAGGCCCCCGCCACTGGTTCCAGTAGCGGGCCAGTCCATCTGTTTCTGCGCTCGCCAGGCCTTGAAAAAGGAAACTTCCAATCAGGGCCATACAGCCTGTCAAGATCAATACTTTCTTCATCTGTTTTTTTATCTCTATCTGTTAGTCGAAGTCGCGTTGCTATCAGGTCGTGGTACTATCGCGTCAAGTAAAGCAAAATTGGTTGGGAAGAGAAATGCCCCAAATTGAATTCATTCGTGGGATTCATCACTTTTTCGTTTTGAATTTCTGTGAGGGCAATCGTTTTCTTTATTAAATACGACCAGGCACGATACTTTGGGATTGTCTCAACCACAATCGCCTGGCCTCGTCACAATTGTGACGAAGATAAAACCATTACGGGCCGACTTTGGTAGCAGATCTTGATCGAGCAAACATCGCTAGCTTGAGCGATTTAATTCTGGTTATATAGGTGGAGACATAACTCTTCTCGATACAGCTCACCGCCTAGGAGTCGAAAACATCCTTATTCTGGTGGTGGACGTTGGCCATCTCGGTTTTCTAACCGAGGTCGTCTGTGATAAGCTTTATCCTACATTGCTACGGGGTCTGGTAGATGGTACCAGATTGATCGGTGGACGATCATTGTGGTTCATGAAAACGATGTCTCCATAGAGTCGAAAATTATAGGCACCAGTTATTTTCAAGACCAACGACTTTCAAAGAATATATAAAGGTGAAATCCAATTGAGATGTGCTTGCGGAAACACCTACGCTCAACCAAATTAGCTTGGCCCAAGATTCTCAAAGACAAATAGCCCTTCTTTACCTGGCGCAACGATATCGAGCATTCCATTTCCGTTGAGGTCGACAATGTGGAAGAAGATGCCGCAGCCGGAGGCTGTATCCGCTGGACCGTAGTCAATCACCTGCTTGGAAAAAGACTCGCCGTTCCACTTGAAGTAATAGAGGCCAATATCGTCGTCTGCGCCCGGATCATTACCGCAGTGCGCCCGGTAGCGTTTTCCGGTGACCAGTTCGCATTGACCATCTCCGTCGAGATCCACCCACTGAATATCGTGATACTGAGAGTTGTAAGGATCAATGGGATGTTTGGTCCAGCTTCTCTCACCGCTCTCGCTTATGTGCTGTTCCCACCAGTCCAGTCCGTAGGGATGCGCCTGCCCGACGATCAGGTCGTTGAGGCCATCGCCGTTCACGTCTACGACCAGGATGGGGACGCTGGCAGAGCCTAGGTCGAAGTCGGGATGGAAGATCCACCTTCCGCCGTAAGTGTTCGCCGGAGCTTCGAGCCAACCACTTTGCAGGACGAAATCGCCGCGGCCATTACCGGTGATATCGCCGAAACCCAGTCCGTGTCCCTGGCTCTCGTTATAAATACTATGAGCAACAAATTGGCCGGTGCCTTTACCGTTCCCATCGGTTATCAGTTTGTAGACTACCAGCGGCGTGGGCGGGGTGTTGGGAACGATCTCAAGCCGGCCGTCACCATCAACATCCCAAGCGCGGGTGGTTTCCACGTTGCCGCATTCTGCGACGATGTGTTCTGTCCATTCCTGCCCCGGGTGACCGGGGTTTTCGTGCCAGCGGAGGTTACATCCGAACCATCCACCGGTGACGAAGTCCATTCTGTCATCGCCGTTTGCGTCCATAGGAATGGTAGAGAAGTCGTCGTAGTATTCGCCCGACATCATGACATCGCATATTTTGTGGCGCGCCTCGAAATCTGGCCCTTGGTACCACCAGCCACCGGATACGATGTCTAGTGTGCCGTCGCCATCAACATCAAAGGCAGAAGCGGTCTCATAAGTCTCTTTGGCTACAAGCTTTTTTTTAAATTTAAGTGGCATTTTTTCCTCCCGGATGAAATCTTACCGAATTCCTATGAATAGGAATAGAAGGTTGCCAGGTTGCTAATGCTTCTGCCGTAACAGAAAGTAGTAGCTGGCTAACCTCTATCTTCTGAACCTTTATTTCTTAAACCCCTGTTAGCAGTTTTATATACTCCCGTGAAACCTTCAGATCCTCTATTGCCTCCTCAGAGGTACAAGGTGGCAGAGCTTCGCCTTTTATAGCAGCGATAAAGTTACTTGCCTGCTGCTTCATAGCGTGCACCCAGGGGAGTTGGGGAACGATTGTCTCCGGTGTTACCCCTTCACCTGGGTCTCGGAGTATCTCCACCCGGCCGGGACGGTTATGGGTCAGCGGAGCGGGCAGATCAATCTTGACGTAGCCATTCTGGAAGCAGACAAAAGCCGACTCCTGCCAGTGTCGTGTCGTTCTGTAGGGCGTCATCTCGATAGTGCAGGCAACCCCGCTTTCGCTTTTGCCTACTAGCAGTACCCCAGATGGGTCTGCATAGGTCACCGAGTAGGGTTCTCCCAGAAGATGGCGCACCAGATTGACCTGATGGATGTAGTAGTTGACAAACCCAATGTATCTATTATTCATCTCAGCATCCATATCAGATGCGGCCGGATCTCGTTCCAGGGATGGGCTTGGACTATCGTCGTGAACTAGATCGCTGAAACCATTCTGCACCCAGTCACCAGCAGGCATCAGNATACGCACATACGTCATCNTGCCAAGCTCACCAGACGCCTTGAGACGATCAATTTCCGCNTTGGCGTACATGGTAGCAGGATCACTGCGTTTGTGATAGCCCACCATATGCCANGTTCCGTTGTCCCTGGCGGCTTTGATNACTTTCTGCCCCATCTCAATGGANCCGGCCAGGGGNTTTTCGGTGAATACGGGTATACCAACTCTCAGAANCTCAGGGATGAGGGTTCCATGACGGACGAATGGCTGTGGTGCCACGATACCGTCAAGGTCTTCCTTCTCTAGAAGTTCCTCATGCGACATATAAACCCTCGGTATCGCATATTTAGCCGCCACTTTTTGTCCCAAGCTTTGACGAATCTCCGCCACGGCCACCACTTCACATTCATCTAGAACAGCGTAGTTCTTCAGATGGGCGCACTGGCCCATACCGCCGGTTCCCACAAAACCAATTTTCACCTTATCGTTAGGCATTACTTATTCCTCTTCACAGGACAATTGCGTTCTCAACTGAATTCCGGTTATCCTCTGCGATAATCACCTGACCAGCTTTAGTCGCTTTCTCTGTTTTAAGCCGTCCGTAAATTGTTAGATTGTCCTCGATGAGTCGGTGGCCAGATGTTGGAAGTATACGTCACTTTTCTATTTCCCTATTTCTATAGGAATCTCGATCGGAAGATCGGTGCGGTTGCCCCACTCCTGCCAGGAACCAATATAGTTGCTTACTTTTGGGTAGCCAATCAGTCTGAGGGCCAGATAAGAGTGAGCGGAGCGATAACCGCCCTGACAGTAACAGACAACCTGTTTGTCGGACGTAATTCCCACTGCCTGATACATCTCCTCTAAGTCGGCGATCGACTTAAATCGTCCATCCGGCTGCAAGTTTTCAGTCCACTCCAGGTGGACTGCATTGGGAATTGAGCCGGCCCTTTGGGCACGGGCTATCCGTCCATAGTGTTCATCTGCCGACCGCGTATCCAAAATAGCTACCTCGTCAGATGTCAGGTGTTGAGCAATTTGGTCTGCACTCCAGTGGGTTTCTATTTGCGGGTAGGTGTCGGACCTGTCGACTCTCGGCGGTTCGGCAACCTCAGTGGTGAGATCATAACCTGCATTGCACCAGGCTGTCACACCGCCATCCAGAACGCGAACCGTGTAGCCAAGATACTCACAGAACCAAAATCCACGAGCCGCTCGCATGCCGGAAATTTCGTCGTAGAAAACGATCTCTTTGCTCGGATCAACCCCTCGTTTGTTGAATAGTGAGGAGATGGTCCACATAAAGGCGTTGAAGGCATCTGGACGGGTATCGTTAAGACTGAGATAAAACAGATCCAGTGACTGCGCCCCGGGAAGGTGACCGGCGGTGAATTCATGAACTGACCGGGCATCGATCAGTGAAACCTGGGTCAGACGGTCTGCCAGGTCGTCTACTGAGATTAATAAGTGGCGTTGTGACGACATCGGCTTAACCAATTTGTTTCAGGCCTGCCATATAGGGTTGCAAAACGACAGGTAGACGGATACTGCCATCCGCCTGCTGATTGTTTTCCAAGAGGGCGATCATGACACGAGGCAGTGCCAAGCCGGAAGCATTTAGGGTATGAACCAATTCCGGTTTAGCCCCTTTTTCAGGACGATACCTGATATTGGCCCGTCGGGCCTGAAAATCTTCGAAATTACTACAGGAGGAGATCTCTAAGAACCGTTCTTGTCCAGCAGCCCAAACCTCGATATCGTAGCATTTGGCAGCCGAGAAGCCGAGGTCGCCGGTACAGAGTGAAATGACGCGATAAGGGAGGCCCAGTGCCTGAACCACGTCTTCCGCGTCCTGCAACAACGATTCATGCTCATCGTACGAGGTTTCAGGTGTGGCGAACTTGACCATCTCCACTTTGTCGAACTGGTGCAGCCGAACCAGCCCACGTGTATCCTTGCCATAAGAGCCGGCTTCCCGGCGAAAACAGGGGGTGTAGGCGGTATAGTAGATGGGCAACTGCTCACCGTCCAGAATTTCATCGGCCAACAGGTTGGTGACAGGTACTTCGGCCGTTGGAATTAGAAACAGATCGCTATTCGGGTTGTCTCTGTCCTGATTACAGCGATACATATCCTCTTCGAACTTCGGTAATTGACCGGTACCGGTCATGGTGGTCCGATTGGCCACGAAAGGCGGAGAGACCTCGGTATAGNCGTGTTTGGTAATGTGCAGATCCAGCATGAAATTGATCAGAGCACGTTCCAGTCTAGCNCCTGTTCCGGTAAACAGTGCAAAGTTGCTGCCCGATACTTTGGCCGCACGTTGGAAGTCGATCAGGTTGTGTTGCGTGGCCAGATCCCAGTGTGGTTTGGGGATAAAATCAAAGGTTGGGTTCTCGCCCCACGATTTAATTTCAGGGTTGTCCGATTCGTCGACACCAACCGGTACACTCTGGTCTGGCAGATTGGGCAGATACATCAGAATCCGGTTGACTTCCTGTTTCAACTGTTGAGTTTGCTCATTGAGCTGCTTGATCTGATCAGAAACCTGTTTCATCTCGGCGATTTGGCTGGAAGCGTCTTGGCGGTTTTTTTTCAGTTGCCCGATCTCTTTAGAGACAGCATTTTGTCGTTGGCGCAGGTCTTCGACATTTTTCTGGGCCTTTAACCACTGTTGATCAGCGTCAATCAGCTGGTCTAGATCGACATCCACTCGACGATCTTTCAGCATTCGACGAACGGTATCCGGATTCTGCCGGATAAACTTTAGATCTAGCATGTGAGGAAATTCCTTGAAGACAGAAGGTCTTCAGCAACATTGGGTAGATAAAAAAAAACACAGGCGATCGGTTGAACATCACCTGTGTTTTTGAACGACCCCGACGAGATTTGAACTCGCGACCTTTTGCGTGACAGGCAAATATGCTAACCAGCTACACCACGGGGCCACATAGTACGTTGGTAGGCGGAACAGGATTTGAACCTGTGACCTCTGCCTTGTAAGGGCAGCGCTCTAACCAGCTGAGCTACCCGCCCAAAAGTCGATTACAGTATATGATAGCGCCTCTCAGATTGTCAAGATAAAATGAGGTTTTCGCTTGCCCCGCTAGCCTAATTAGCTGCCCAATTATGGCTCCTAATAAGCGCTGTGCTGCCTCGCCCCAACGTTATGTGCAGGTATGTAAGCGCAAAGCAGATGTAGTAGAACTTGATCAGAGAAATTGGTGGTTTTAGCCGGGGCCGTGATTATAGGAACGAAGTGTTTGGCTTGGCCCGGAGGAATCTGGATTGGCGAAGGATTCGGGCAGAGCAGAAAATGATTTCATGACCGAACACAGCCAGTTGGTATTTGCTTTGCCCCTACGTTGTGGGATGGTAAGGAGGAAACCCCACCTGTCCTTCAGATCCCTCGGTTTCTTCCCCTTTTCCAAAGAAGCGCCCTTGGTAAGGGGGGGATTGAGAAGAGAACTATGTTCCAGAATTATCTCAATTCTTCCCCACAATCTCTCGCAACCTATCAGCTACAATCTTGGCTTCTCCTGCCTCCATCATGTAGGGCATTACCGAGATACCGTTGGGATTACTGAAGACTTCGATACGGGGGGCTCCCGCGGACAGTTGTGCTTCCACCTCCGTGCCGCTTAATCCTAACACCTCCGGATCCCAGTTGACCTCCAACACTGGCGCTACGTTGGATCGGCCTGGCTGACGGATGGAAGTGGTTACTGAGGCATGGGCCGTCATCACCCCGGCAATCAGGCCCAGCCAACTCTCCCACTCTTGCCACTCAGCCGGATGGTCGCGTTCGACCCACTGTTCCACTGCCGCCAGCAGTCCCATGATCTCTTCCTTGCCGACCTTCATTGGTCTGCCCAGCGAATGATGCGGGGCGCCATGCAGGAAGGCGGTTTCCAGCAACGGTTTTCGACCCAGTACCAGACCGGAGGCCTGCGGGCCACGTAGACATTTGCCCCCGCTGTAAGCGACGGCGTCCACTCCCTGTTCTAGGTACCAGTTAGGTACATCCGGTCGTTCGGCGGCTGCATCGACAAAGGTGGGGATACCATATTCCCGGCCAATATCGGCCATCTGGCGGACTGTTATCTGTCCCTTTTCGATCGCATCGCCAAAAATCAGCAACATGGCGGTGGCATCGTCGATGGCATCGTGTAAATCGGTCACTGTCTCCACTTCGATCATCTCTACCCCCACCATCCGCACAGCGTGTTCGTAGACGTGTCGGTGCGAGGGTTGCACCAGCACCCGGTTTTTCATGCCGCTTGTGTTCGGCAGTTGGGTAATGTTAGCCGGATCGCTGCCAGCCACACAGGCAGCTGTGATCTGGCACAGGGCGGCAGCACAACCGCTGGTCGCCAGCCCCCATTCGCACTGCATTAGTTCGGCGATGCGCGCGCCCACACGATCCATTAACTCTTCTAGGTGGACGTATTGTTGTGAGGCCAGGTACATGGCTTGACGTACCTGCGGTAGGATAACAGATCCGCTAATAATGGTGTAGGTGCCGCGGCAGTTGATCAACGGGCGTACGCCGATGGCATTGTAGGTCGGTGCTTGAATTGGCTTTTCCATATTATTCATCTATTAAAACCTGCTGTGGGTCCAGTTCGGTGAGGTTAATGGTGAATCACATCGTACTGGCCGGCTGTCTCCCAATCCGGCCAGCTTAAACCGTTCGGGTCCCAGACGATCCGACCGTTTCGAACCGTCATGATCGACTCCAGTTTTTGGCTGCCCCGCAACCGGGCATGACCGGAATCGACAAAGCCAAAATCCCCCTGCCTGATGTTCAGAACTGCAATGTCAGCTTCAGCCTCAAGGCTGAGATGGCCCAGTTTGGGCCGATGAATAGCCTGGGCCGGCTTGACGGTGGATCGCAGGATTACGTCTTCCAGTGTGATCCCCATATTGAGGCATTTGGACATGGTGGTCAGCATGTTAGCATTGGGGATCAGAGCGCTCCGCTTGTGCAGGTCTGTACTGATCACGTCGGGCAAAAATCCCTGCTGGACAGCCGGCACAGCCATCCGCCACCAGAAACTACCAGCACCGTGACCCAGATCGAACAGAATACCGCGTTGACGGGCTTCCAGCATATAATCGGCCACCTTTCCATTCTCATCCAGCGTCGGAATATGTCTGGCGTAGACGTGGGTATGGATGTCTCCTGGGCGCATCCGTTCCAGAATCAGTTCCGGATAGGGTCGCGTCGGTCGGGGCCAGAAGTCGAGCATCACAGGTGTTTGACTCAGTTCCCCGGCTTGGATGGCAGTCTCCACCGCCTCCCAACCCGAACCACCGAAATGGGCCGTTTTGACCCCGATGATGTGCTGCGGATACCTGGCCACCATTTCGGCGCAGGGAATAGGCTCCATCTCGCTAACGTCCTGTTCCACCGCGCCCAGCATACCGGCACCGACGATGTTCAAAAAGGCCAGTACCCGGGTCTCGGACTGGCTAATAATGGTCTGTCTGAACTCTTCGAAGGATTTCCAGCCCGCTCCGCCGGTATCCACCACCGTAGTGACCCCATTGCTGAAGGAGTGAACATCCGGAAACATCCACCCATCGTAGCCGCCATAGACGTGAACATGCAGGTCAATCAATCCCGGCGTAACATAAAAACCATCCACCGCAATCACGCGTCGACATTCGGTGGTTGGCAAATTGGTTGAAACCGCGGAGATCTTTCCATCCTTGACCGCTACATCCATGACATCGTTGATCTGGTTGGCCGGATCGATGACATGCCCACCTTTCAAGATCAGATCATAATCCATCGCTCACCTCCAAACGCTCGTCACTGACTGACCATCGACGGCGAAGATAAAGCCTCTACCTCTCTGCCTGTAACGATTTCTGGTAGAGGGCCGTAGCATAAAATTCGTAGGAGGCGGCTTGATCCGGCACATCCACCACGTGAACGGTGAAGCGAGCCGGCACACCATTTTCCGGCATGTACTCCTTGAAGAAACCACTGTAGGCCTTGGCATAAGCCTGTCGCAGCCGTTCTTGTTCGACTCGAAATCCCTCTGGATCGACCAGTGGGTTAGGCGATTTAGGTTGGCATCCAAAGGCGTGAACCTCGATAAAATCGACTTGTTTCAGCGAATCACAAATCCCGGCCTGTTGTAGCCATAGCTCCCAACTTTTGAAGACTAGCGGAATTTCCTCCTCCGGTTCCATGAACACCAACTCCTCCAGATTGAGAACACCCTTAGCTGAGTATCCGCCGGTTAGCCCTGAAAAGTAGATCTTGAGGTCACCGCCTCCTATCTCTTCGGTCACTAGCGCCGACAAAACCGGTGCCTCGCCGTGGTAATAGTAGGTGAGTTTCCCCCGTTTCTTGACATTAAAAGCCATTGTGTTTTAACTCCATCCATAAAAATTCAAGGTTGATACAATATCTCATATCAGGCCGGTAACGTCAAGGCCCAATTTGATATGAAGCCGAAAAATAGGTCTAGTCGGTTCTCACTGCTATGTTGTTCAACAAGGCTGATCGTTAAGCCGGCCGGCGGGGGTATATAACAGCAACTTTTATTTTTTCTTACCTACCTGTATACTAATGTCGGTCGATTCCGCTTTATACGAACCGCTTCGAGGCTATCGGATAGTTCCCCATTAGTCGCGACAACGCTTCAGTTCGAGAATGTTTTCCCTTTTGTCATCCACTGCCAGCGAATGGGTTGTGCCCATAATGAATCCACCCCCGGAGCAGCGGACTCGAAGGAGTAGCGTACGTCATGGCGAATATCCTCCAGTCTGCCGAGAATGATGTGTTCCTGCCATATTCCGTCCCACAGACAGATTTGATCGCCTCCCCGTTTTAGCTTCCGAATGGCCATTCCACCACCGGCTTGGGTTGCTTCATAAGCATCGTAGACTACCTCCGCCAGTTCATTGATAATAGGCCAGGTATGCGACAACAATGCTTTAAAACCTTTAAACCGTGCCGGTGCGCTTCTGCGACATGGGCTTTGTGCCAAGGATAGACCATCTTTCGATAGATCTCCGGGGCTAACAGTCCTATGCTACTCCTGAGGCCACCACACGGTATGATTCCATCTACTCCGAGTTGTGCCATGAGTTTTACTTCTCGCAACATCTGTTTCCCCCGAAACTCGGCGATTTTCTGGCAGATCGCTAGTTCGAGCAGAGGATTTATCTAGAAGCTATTTCAAAACTAAATACAATTTAAGCTTGCGCCTCTAAAGGAGTTTATGTCTAGTTGGGTGTAAAAAGGAACTTTTTATGGCCAAACAGAAACCATTTGTCAGGGAGGAGCAATGGATAAGACTTGAACTTTGGCGGCCAAAACCTAAGCCTTCAGCCAAAGGTGGATGAAAGCCCAGAGGTAACAGGGAAGTGTTTGACGTCATTATCTGGCTATTGCGGAGTAGGGCCAGATGGAGGGACGGTTAAAATCCGACTGCACCGCCATCTACCCAAAAGCAAGATTAAGAATCTTCAGATTGTGCGCAAGGCGACTGAATGGTATGACAACATCTGCATGGAAGTAGCTGACGTTGCCAAGGTTTAGGTTCAATCCGCCATTGGTACGATGACTGGAAAGTTTCTTGACCTGTTACAATGGTGACAAGATCGACAATCCTAAGCATCTTCGCCGGTCGGAGAGGAAACTTAAAAGCAGCAGCACCAACGCATTGTCAACAAACGCTGCGACTTA
>PACG01000164.1 GCA_002699335.1 Candidatus Poribacteria bacterium | reverse complement strand
GATATTTTAACCTTAACGCTTCAGGTTAGCGCTGAAGCTGAGGTTGAATTGCTAATGCCAGAGTTTGGCCAGTCGCTGGAGCGATTCACCATTCTTGACTTCGTACCTAGGGAGAAAATTGACGATCAGGGCCATACCGTAGTCACACACCGATACCGGCTTCAACCTTCGGGCTCCGGAGCCCAAGCTATCCCCCCCCTAATGATCGAGTTTGTCGATCGCCGACCCGGTAATCGGTTGGCCCCAGAGGGCGAGGATGCCTACGAGATACTGACAGAACGGCTTGAATTCAACGTGAAATCTGTAGTGCCAACCGGAGCATCCAACGACTTGAAAGCACCGTTAAGGGAGTTGGCACCGTTGGGTGCGGGATGGAGTAAAATATGGATGGCTCTGATAGTGGTGGGAATCATTTTGTTACTTGGGTTGCCCTTTGCCTGGCGTAGTTTGCAACAATACCGTATTGGTAGCCGTCGCCGAAGCGCTTACGACATTGCTAACAGCAGATTGAGTAAATTAAGAGCTAAGCCCAAACCGGAAGGTGAGGATATCAGCGCATTTTTCGTTGAGCTTTCCGATATCGTGCGTCACTATTTAGAGGACCGGTTTAACCTGCATGCCCCCGAGTTAACGACGGAAGAATTTCTGGAAGTGGCAGCCACTTCTCCCGATTTGACGGCAGAGCATAAAAGTTTCCTTCAAGACTTCTTGCGTCAAGCCGATCAGGTCAAGTTTGCTCAGCATATTCCGGACGCCCAGTCTATCGATAAAGCGCTACGTTCAGCTACGAATTTCCTTGAACAAACCAAACAGGATGCCCCTCTGCTGGACGAGCCAACGGACTCTCAGTCCTCCGAGTCTCAAGGTAAATTAGAATCTCGGCCGGTTTCAAATACCTCGGCCGGAGAAGCGGGAATCACCGCACTAGGACAAAAAAGGTAAGGTGATGGTTAGTTCGATCGGCTGGGAATTTCGTGACCCACTTTTTTTGCTAATTGGTTTGTTTGCTCCCTTAGTCTATTGGTTTTCTATTCGTATCCCATCTTCGGTGACATATTCCAGTCTGGTGTTGCCCGACCAGGCGCATCGCACCATGCGGGTCTACTTATCACATCTACCTGCGATATTGTTGGCTCTGGCCGAATTATGTATTGCGCTGGCTCTGGCCGGGCCCAGAACCGGAGACGCCACCAGCAAAATAAAAAGGGAGGGTATTGCCCTGATTATGGCCATGGATCGCTCTGGTTCCATGAACGCGCGGGATTTTGTGGAAGGCGATGACAGCGTCAGTAGACTGTCGGCTCTTAAGAACGTGTTCAGGGAATTTGTGTTGGGTGGTCAGGTCGGCGAGGGCCGGCCCAACGATTTGGTCGGCATTATCACCTTTGGTACTTATGCTGATGGGGTCTGCCCGTTGACGCTGGATCACGGAAATTTAGTTGCGATTATGGACGATATAGAAGTGGCTACGCAACAATCAGAGGCAGCCACCGCCGTGGGAGAAGGTCTGGCATTGGCCGTAGAACGGCTACGCCAACATGAAGCAAAATCCAAAGTGGTGGTCCTGCTTACCGACGGTGTCAGCAACGCAGGGGAGATCCAACCGTTACAAGCGGCCGATTTGGCTGTGGCCAATGATATTAAGGTTTATACTATTGCTGCCGGTATCACCGGACTGGCTCCAATGCCGGTTACTCTACCAGATGGTAGGGTATCCCTGCGAAGGGCCCGGGTGGAAATCGATGAACAGACCTTGAAGGATATTGCGGTGAGAACTGGTGGTAAGTATTTCCACGCTCGAGATATTGAGGGGCTGAAAAAAGTATATAAGGAAATAGATGCACTCGAACGCAGCGAAATAACTGAAATTCGTTATTTGCAGTATCGTGAACATTACAGCGCATTCGTGCTGGCGGCCCTGATGCTGATAGTTATATCAGTATTAGCCGGTGGTACACTACTACGGAGGTTACCTTGAACAGTCTCTATTTTGCGCAACCACAGTGGTTCCATTTGTTTTGGACAGTTGCGGTCTCTCTGGGCATGATGATTTGGTTGGAAAGACGCGCCGGTGGGGATCTCACCCAATTTATGCATCCTCTACTACAGTCGCGGTTGGTACGAGCTATTTCTCCAACTAGAAGATATTTGCGCATCATTTTACTTGGCCTGTGTGGTTTTTTCCTAATCCTGTCACTGATGCGTCCCCAATGGGGAGTTCGGTTTGTTGCCACACCTAGAGTTGGAGCCGAAATCATGGTTTGCTTAGACGTATCGAAATCAATGTTGGCTGAAGACGTGGCCCCCAGTCGATTGGAACGAGCAAAAGTGGAATTGACCGACCTTCTGACTTATCTGTCGGGTGATCAAGTCGGTTTAATTGCCTTCGCCGGACGGGCATCGGTTTTGTCACCGTTAACTCCGGATTTCGGATTCCTGAGATTGGTCCTGGACCAAGCCGGCCCTCATAGTGTGGTGCGCGGAGGCACCCGATTAGAAGAACCGATTCGCAAGGCCATAGCAGGCTTTGGCGACACGGCAGACATCTCAAGATCCATTTTGCTTATCACTGACGGTGAAGATCACGACTCGTTTCCCCTTGAAGCGGCTAAAGAGGCAGCCGAAAGGGGGGTCCGAATTCTCTCTATTGGCTTTGGGGATGAGAACGGTAGTGAGATCATGATGAGCGATCCCAAAACCGGTGCCCGTAGCGTGTTGAGGGACGGTGATGGTAAAATCGTAATAAGTCGTTTGGATGGCGACCTGTTGCGTGAAATTGCCCTGTTAACAGAGGGGGCCTACATCCCTGCCGGTACCGGTGTGCTAGATCTGAAATCTATATTTGACACCCACATTGCCAGTTTAACACGAGGCAAGATGGACGGACGTGGTAGAACTATTCGGAACGACGCTTTTCAAATCACGCTACTGTTGGGGTTGTTGTGTCTGCTGGGGGCAGTGGTCAGTACGATTGGCAGTCGCTATAACCCGCGCCCTCTTTCTGTAATGGTTGATGCGACCACTGCCAGCAAGGGCACTAACGGACGTCCTAATCGTAACACAGTTCTCAGCCTTTTGGCTTTTAATATAACAACCAGCGTTATTATGACCTTGCTGTCGCTTCTTCCCGGCCTTCTGGTGGCACAACAGGAAGACAAAAAACCAGTTGTGATTTTTTCCGATGAGCCGGAGGAAGTACTGGAAGTAGAAACAGACCCAGCAGAGGCAGAAAGTGATCAGTATGCCGAAGAGGAGGAAGAAGACGCCAGAACCCTATACAATCAGGCGTTGCAAAAATTCGATACCAACTCATGGGAACAAGCCACGCGATTGTTTCAGGAAGCCAGAAGATTGGCTGGTACTGACGGGGTAGCCAGATTCAACGCTACTTATAATCTCGGTTGGGTGGATGTAAAAAAAGCAGACGATCTTCTGGAGACAGACCCGGCAGCAGGGCTTAAATCTCTTTATCGAGCAGCAGACTGGTTTAGGGAAGCGGTAGCCTTACGAGAAGATATCGATGCCCGCCATAATTTGGAAGTCGTTTTGCAACGGGCGATGGTGTTAGCTGATTCGCTGGAGAAAAAGCAAACAGGTGACCTGCTGGCAAGAATCAGTCAAAACATTACTATACAAAGGGAGTTTTTAGATGTTGTCCGGCAAGAAGTCGACTTGGAGGAGGTCGAAACTTATACCAGTGAACAACTACGAGGTCAACTGCGATCTTTAGCCGTTCAGCAGTTGGAGGTCTTGTCACAAAGTCAGCAACTGACCAAAATCGCTGGTCGTGAAGTCGATACTCTGCGTGGTAAAACAGAGAAGGAGCAAACGCCTGAAGATAAGATGCGGGTTGCGCAAATCGAAGGACTGTTGCATTATCTGCATCGGGCACAGGAGCGTATGGGGCAAGCCCGACGTCGGTTACGCACATCGCAAACCGAACGGGCGTACCGCCGCGCTGCTATCGCGCTGGCGGAACTCAAGCGAGGTCGGGATCAACTGCTAGATCCCGTGGCGCGAATTGATGCTTTACTTAGTGATGGAATGGAATTAATTCAACAGACGGCGGCCAAAGCCGCCAATAACACGGGTAAGTTGTCCTTACAAACTGGAAATAAATTACCCGCCTGGTTAACGCAGGAATATCTGGTAGAGAGCCAAACTAGTTTGAGCGAACGCGTTCAGGAACTCCATCAAGGCTTAAGCGCAGGCTTGACAGGTGAAGCAGAAGGGACATCTGCGGCCGCCCTCAGGCAGCAACAGTTGATTGAAAATTTGCGATTGGCTGTGCCATGGCTAGGAACAGCAGGAGAGAAGTTTTCCCAGGCGTTGGCTAAACTGGAGCATCCCCAATTTGAAGAGGCCTTTGGATTGCAAAACGAAGGAATAACTGCCTTAGCCGCAGCCCGTGAAATCTTCTTGGATTTGCGTCAACTAGTAGAACTGGTGTATCAAGACCAGTTGCGCATCCAGCGTCACCTGGATCCTTCTACGGCTGAAAGCACCACATTGGCGGCTTTGCATAGGCCTAGGGGTAACAGTGCAATCGATAGATCGTCGCGTAAGAGGAAATATTTACGACAGATTGCCGAATATTTTCCACTGGTCTCAGAATTCCAGCAGAAAAACTTGGAACGGACCGAACAACTGGCAAAACTGATACAATTAGCCCTGAAGGAACTGAAGATGGTACAGCAACAACTGGAAGCCCAAAGTGCCCAACAGCCCCAGCCCGGTAGCCAACCGGGTAGGAGTTTGCCCCAACAGAACCAACCGGCTCAGGCGCCAGAACAAGCTGAGCAGATGGCAGCACAGGAAGAACGCCTGCAAGAAGCGGAAAAGTTGAGAAAGCAAGCGCTAACAGAATTTAGCTATAACCAAAAAATCCTAACCGGATTGATGACCAAAACCGGTAAGAATGCGCTGTCGACCGCTGTGTTGAAACCGCTTAGATTCTCCGTTAAAGACTCCATTAAAACTATAGAGAAAATACGTCGTTTATTCTTTTCTTTGGTTGAACATCTACGCGAAACCACGGAAAAACAGGTAGAATTAGGTGATGAAACGCAAAATGCGGTTACATTGGCGAAGACGGCGACTGACGCTGAAACCGCTGCCCGCATGGGACCCCTGTCATCGAGGCAAGCTACTCTGTCCACCGCAGCCGGAGCTATTGCTGAGGCTTTAGCCAAGGAGTCTCAACAGTTGGCACAACAACCCATGCCAAGCCAGGGCAGTAGTGGTGATCCTGGTCAGATGGTTGAAAAATACCTGCAAGCGGGACAATTGGTCGGCGAGGCAACGGTAAAAATGTATGGCGTCGCCTCTATGATGGCGGAAGAGAAGATCCCGCTAGAAGAAATTGGCCCTCAACAGAATGCGGCTTCGGAAGACCTAATTCGTGCTCTGGCTCTACTACAGCCGCCACAACAAGAGTCGCAGCAAGATCAGCAACAAGAGCGAAAAAAGTCTCAGGAACAGGAACAGGAACAGCAGAAGGCTAATGAACCACAACAACAGGACGCCGACCAGAGGTCGGACGGCAACATGAATCAGATGCTTCAAGGGGTGCGTGATCGTGAGGC
Source organism: Candidatus Poribacteria bacterium (assembly GCA_002699335.1). The sequence goes on along the minus strand of PACG01000164.1, from coordinate 7,704 downwards.
TCAGCGACGTCAAGATCAACAGGAAAGACAAAAACAGAGTGCAGGTTATCAACCGGTGGAGAAAGATTGGTGACAAAATACCAGCGTAAAGAGAAGGTCAACTTGGATGTAAAACGTGTAATTTTGACTGTGGCNTGGGGTGNNATTCTGTTTCTTATGGCTGGGGGNNCCGANAGCTGGGCACAATCGGCTACGCTACAAACAGCGCAACGCCCCCCGTATTACGTCGGTGTTCCTCTGGAATTACAGGTTGTCGCCGAGGGGTTCGCTGAGAAGCCTCAACCTAAACTTGAATTCGAACAACCGNAGGGCGCCTCTCTAAACCTAACGGGCGTCAGTCCCAGCGTTAGCTCCAGCATTCAGATTATCAACGGGCGCATGACCCAAAGCCGCAGTGTGGTCTTCAATTACCATTTGAGATTCTTGGCTCCAAAAGTGGGCCGCTATCAGGTGGGACCGCTCCTCGTAGCACAGGGAAATTCTAAAAAGAAAATTGCTGCCGTAAGCATTGACGTGACAGATGTTCCCACCGCAACTAACCAACGGGTCAGGTTACTCATCCCCAATGAAAATATTTACGTGGGCCAGCGAATTCCTATTCGTCTGGAATGGTGGGTGGAGGCCGATGGCGTCGAAAATCTGATGAATCAGCAGGCAAGTGTACCACTATTTGATCGCCAGGAAGATTTCCAGTTTCACGACCAAGAGAAAGAAACGGAGAACACATTTTCTATCTTGTTGANNTCCGGTCAAAAAGTCTTTCCAGCCACGGTGCGTTCANATCAGTTTCAAGGNAAATCTTACNTGGTGTGGAGAGTNGAACGTGTGATGGTCCCGTTGAAAGCAGGAGACTTCGATATCCAACCGGCGTCGGTCAACGTGGATGAAGGTTTGCGCTGGCAACGCGATCTGTTTGGCCGACGTACAGTTACGCAGTCTCGCAAACTGCGCGCTAACAGCCAGGCAGTAAGATTTAAGGTTCTCCCTTTACCTGCGAAACACCGACCTCCAAGCTTTGCCGGTGCCGTGGGAAGAGGATTCGTACTGGAGGTCAGCGCTGATCGTTCCGTAGTNCAGGTAGGTGACCCAATTACGTTGACGCTGAGCCTGAAAGGTGACGCTGAAGTGGCCAACGCCTCGTTACCTTCTATGATAACCGATCTACCCAATACCGATTTCCGACTGCCGGAGGGTAAAATTGCTGGAGAATACGCTGACGGGGAAAAGCGGTTTGAAGTGGTAATTCGGGTGTTGAATGATGCCGTACGCGAAATACCACCAATTGCCTACTCTTGGTTTGACCCTGNGCTTAAGGCCTTTCAAACAACCCTGTCACGGCCTATTGCTCTGTCGGTAAAAGGCGCGCAAATGATTTCAGCACAAGACGTCGTCCGGGCAAACCCAGTTACAACCACACCGACACCGGNGCCGACAGGCAAAGAGACTCCGTTGATCTATAAACAAAAACGTAGTACTTACATCTTAAGTGGTGCCGACCTGTCTATTAATCGAGATGTCCATCTACTCACCCGATCATACGGCAGTTTTCTGGGCAGTTGGTGGCAGCAGGGGTTGAGTTATGGGCTAGCCGTAATGTTGATGTTCATCGCCNCTTTAATCAGACGGCAAGCAGACATCGANCCNGAGATGACAGAAAAATTCAAAGAACTTAAATTGCAACNCGACATTATTTCTAATACGGCAAATGTGGAAGAGCTAAGCGACGCACTCAGACGGATGGCATCTGTTACACAAGTCATTTCCAGACAGGAGTATGAATTTCTGNTGTCTGAATGCGACGCNCTTCAGTATGCACCTGACGGCGNGGANGCCGACCGAAGGTCGGCCCCCCTGAGTGGAGATCTGCGCAATCGNGGGTTGTCCTTGGCCAACGAAATGCTAGAGGCCGCCAAGTAGGTTACTCACCGGATGGTAAAATACATCTCTGTTTTATCTCTCAGCCTCAAGTCCTAAATGNTAGTCAATAATTCTCCTCAAATTCGCAACCCGACTACGCAATACNTCCAACATGCAATGTTAATGGCATTCGTCATTTTAATGGCTGAGATTCAGCCAGGCATGTCTGAATCACTGGCAGGAAAGGTTCAACAGGCCTTAAAGATTTATGCCCAAGCTCAGGAATCGACAAATAGGGAAGAGCGGATGGAGAAATTCAGGCAGGCGCANCGCCTCTTTGCCTATATCTCCGATCAGGGCGTTAAAACACCAGCCCTTTACACCAACATCGGCACATCCGCTTTACAAGCTGAAAATTTAGGCGACGCTGTATTGGCTTTCCGTCGCGCTTTAGTCTTAGACCCCGACCACCCCCAAGCCTTAAAAAACTTGCAACAGTCGCGCATGCTACTCCCCAAGTGGGTACCTAGACCGACTGAAGAAGGGTTGCTAGACAGCTTCTTTTCCTGGCATAAGTCAATGTCGACAGGCGAACGTGCTGGCTTAGCCGCGCTATTTTTTCTGCTTTCAGCTGTTGGATTTNCTGTTTCAATCCGCTGGCGCTTGGTGCTGGCCAGAAACCTCTCTTTTTTGCCTNTACTACTNTGGTTGGTACTTCTAGGTTCCTACGCNGTTGAAATCAACGCCAAGAGTGGACANGAGGCCGTGATCACAGTCAATGACACCGTTGCCAGAGTCTCTGATTCCGTTAACTCGCCACAGCGCTTTTCGCAACCGCTGCCCGCAGGTGCCGAGGTCCAAGTCATTGAGGTTCGAGGCGATTGGGCGCGAGTTAATCTATCCAACGGAAGAGACGCTTGGGTAGGTATTCGTAGTTTGACTTATGTAGCTAATTCGTAAATTGAGCTAGTAGGTGCAACACGTCCAATGTTAGGAAGAAAATGATCCTATCATAGCATCCACACTTCACTTTCCAGCCCAAATGAAGAGCANGAATGAGATGTTACCGAAGCTAACACCAGAGCCAAGAGACAAAATGTATACTCTTCTCCTAACAGACTATCAGCCNGAGGTAACTAGACCTGATAGAAAGTAAGAAAAGAGACAAATTAGGCCACCGAAGATTGAAACCGGATCAGACTTAGAACGGNAAATCAATACGCAAGTTATGTAAACGACCAGCGGTTAGCATGATGAAATCTCCGAACTCAGCTTTGCTATGGCCAAAGATGTGGCCCACAATACGATAGACCTTTACCCTTCCGATACTATGTTCAATCCCAATTCTTTCTGTTGAGATAGCTTGGTTTGGTTCTTTTTCTTCTGCCCTGAATTCACCACAAACTGATCCAACTTGACGAGGATCGGTTGATCCTGATATAGTGGGTCAGCATAATATATTTATCAGAGGAAGGCAAATGCAGCGAATCGGTTTTATCGGTGTTGGCAACATGGGCATGAGGATGTCCAAGAACTTGTTGAACAAAGGGTTTGAACTGACAGTCTACGATATTAAAAAGGAACCAGTGCGAGAATTGGTCGCTCTGGGAGCACGAGGAGCGAGAACCCCGCAAGAGGTAGGANTACATTCAGATGTCGTTTTTATCATGGTAATGAGCGGCGATCAGGTGAAATCTACCATTTCAGGGCAAGATGGGTTACTGACCAGCTTGAAGCCAGGATCGACTGTCATCTGCACGGCCACTATCCTGCGCGCTGAGATGATCGAAGTTGGGCAAACCTTAGTCGAGAATGACATGCAGGTAATTGATTCACCTGTTAGTGGTGGAGCCCCAGGGGCAGAAGCTGGCACCCTAACTATGATGGTGGCCTGTCCGGCNGCGGTGTTGGAAAGCCATCGTCAAGTGCTGGAAACGGTGGGGCAAAACATCCACCATGTTGGTGAGGAGGTTGGAATGGGACAGACGGTGAAAGCGGCTTTGGCTGTACTAACCGGTGTCACCTACGCCGGCATTTTCGAAGCCTTGATCTTAGGAGTCAAAGCAGGGGTTGCACCAGAAGTACTACAACAGGTAGTCAGCACAAGCGTGGTGGGTAATTTTCTGTTTCGCGATACCAGTCAAAATATCATCGATCGAAACTTCAAAGGGCAGAGCAACATCGGTACCATGTTCAAAGACCTTGGCATTGCCAGGAGTATGGCAAAAGATTGTGACGTCCCTCTGTTTGCCACCAGTGTTGCGTATGAACTGTTTCAGGCTGGTAAAGCCACCAATCCGGAGGAAGACAACTGGACTATTATTAAGATCCTGGAAGATATTGTTGGGGTGAAAGTCGGTCGCACCGAAGAATAAATGGCATCGAAATCCAGTTTTTAGTCTAGAAAGGAATCGATTCAGATACGAGCTAATAGTACCGCCACTTTTTATCGTGATAGTAGAACTGTAACACCGGACGCACAATGGTGTTGGGTTGAGTCTCAACCCGGTTAATGTCTTTGCCAAATCGAAACATGGCAACAGCCACAGTATCGGTTAAAAAATCAGTTGATACGGACAGATGAATCCGATCAATTTCAATCTGACGCCTGGCCGCCAGATTGAAGCCCCAGTCCCCCATTGAGGGCACGTCGAGATGGTAGGCGTAAGTCTTTAATCCCGCCGTCTCCATTGAGTTATGGATGCACCAAAAGGCGTAACGAGAGAAAAAAGGTGANGTACTCTGGCTGACCAAAACGCCCCCTTCACTCAGTCTTGTCCATAGTAACGAATAAAAGGTGACACTGTACAGTTTCGACAAGGATTCGTGATTTGGATCGGGTAAGTCGATAACTACCACATCGAAGTCTTGATGATCGACGGGTGGATTCTCAACGAACCTATAGGCATCCTGATTGAGAATGGTGACACGTGGGTCTGATAANGCCCCTTGATTTAGTGCTACAATTTCCGGATGGTTCGCACACAGTTCGGTGATCTCCGGGTCTATATCGATCAGAAACAGCCTTTTTACCTCTGGATACTTCAATATTTCGCGAACGGCCATTCCGTCCCCACCTCCTAGGACTAGAATATGGTTACGGCTCTGTGCCAAAGACATCGCCGGATGAACCAAGGCTTCATGGTATCGGTATTCATCGACTGAGCTAAANTGTAGATTGCCGTCGATAAATAGNCGAACATCACCTCGCCGGGTTTNCAACTCGATTTTTGCTGTCGTGGTCCCATTCGACGTGGTTTTTGATTCCTTGGCAACATCCGGTTTGGTAACGATGATCTTTTGGTAACGTGATTGCTTGGAGAAGATAATGGGGTGAAGATACAACCGATTCTCTAGCCAAGTGTCAATTTGGTTTGAGAAGATGTTTGCAACACCCAATCCCCCACCAATTAAGAACAATGTTAGCATCCAGATTCCTATCTTCTCAATATCCGACCGGTACGTGACTAGTGTCACCGCCGCCACGACGATATTGAGTANAGAGATAACAAAAGTNGTCTGAATCAGGCCCGTATATTTGAGNAAAAAGAGCGGAAAGGCAATAGCCCCGATCAAAGAACCGATGTAATCAAAGGCCAAGACATTGGCAACCGTCACTCGTAGCGAATCTCGTTGTTCAATGATCCTTATTAGAAGTGGGATTTCCAATCCGACCAGCGTTCCAACGATCACAATGAAAGCGACCATCGCCCCCAGATAGATCATTTCTGATTCAAAAAAAAGGTAGGTATTGAACAAGACGACGGTTGAAACGCCCCCGACAAAACCGACCGCAATCTCGATCTGGATAAATCGAGCAATTAGCGACTGCTTAAAATATTTAGACAGAAAAGAACCGATCCCCATCGAACTCATAAACAGACCAATAGTAATCGAAAATTGATAGATGCTATTGCCCAGTAGATAAGACGACAGGGCTGCAATCACCAATTCGTAAACGATNGCACAAACGGCAATCAAACAGACGGAGAGCAGAAGTAATGAGACCGAAGACCGATCTTTCAGATAGAGGTCCGGTAGATCTGAAGGGGTGGGGCGGTTGACTAAGTCAGGAGGGGGTATCATCAGATCTCAGATTGAAAAGCACTTATGTTGTTATTGTAACTTAATTCTAACTTAACCCTCAAGTTTGTCACTGAACTGGTCAGCAGAATAGCANAGGGTATTGCAAAATTCGTTTTTGGCAATTACAATTAGCAACTAGGATTAGTGTTTTTTAGTAGGAGNAAAATTATGAGTCAAGAGAANATATTTCAAGTTGGTGGTATTGAACTACACGTTTCTAGTCGGGTTTTCGGTGATGACGGAGGGCCGTCAATTTGTGTTTTTAGACAGGTCGAAGGGAATGCAGTTCAACTGCTTCGCTTTGACTGTTTTCGCAAAGANCCACACTANCACTACGATCCGACTGGTAAAGACGAATACACTAAACTAGAATCTGATTCGGTCGGCTGGACTATCGAGCAACTAAACGAAAATCTGTTGGAGATGATCACGACTGCTGGTTACGAAACGGTAGCAGAAACAGTAGACCAAAAAGCGGTCTCTGCCGTTTTGCCAGAAGTTGAGTCGCTGATGCGCTAAGAGTCTGGGTAGATTTATCGATTAAAAGACCTATCGTTACCCTTATCGGCCTCGGTGGAATGGAAAGACACTAAGCAGAATCGATTCAAGCCGAATTATGTACAGGAAACAGCCAAACTCGACAGTATGTTGTTCCGAGTTATCTAAGCCTTAGGGTATACAGGCATCTATGTGTTCAACTCTATATCTCGTGCTTAATTTGATTTTCGANTCTCCGTTCCGACGCAACCCTNTGTNCCAGCTCGAAGAAAAATATTGGTCAATTACTGTTGGTATCTATACTGTTTAACTATGAGGCTGACAGCAATCCGCTCTCAATCTGGAGATGGTAACTGATGTCCAACTACCGCTTNAAACTTGGTATGGACCTTCAAATGACCGGCTTNCCTTTGAATAAGGCTTTGTCTTTGGCAGAGGAACTCGGAGCTGGGTACGGATGGTTCGGCGATCTCCGACGGGCTGTTAATGAAGTCACGGACGCTACAATTGATGGGATAGGTGAATCGGCCGCTCGGCATGGAGTCAAACTGTTTTTAATTGGTGCAGGAGGGGCCTTTAGTAAAGTTCACCTAGCTGACCTGGGATTGGAAACGCTACAGGACCAGCCAGAATTTCGACAGGATTTCAAACGCCTCATCCAGGCCATGCAGGTGGCTAACAGACTCGGGGTAGATTCAGTTTTAGCCTACACATTCGCTTGGCCCGGTGAGTATTCGTCAGGTAAGCCGACCTGGCCGATGCGTTGGCTGACGCGTGGCGGTATCATTGCTGATATCGACATGGAGAAACTGCTCAAAGTCTTCACACTGGTAGCAGAGCAAGCTGAGAAATATAACATTAACATTATCCTAGGGAACTTGCCTTGGCACTACACCAATACAACTAGCCATTGTCGACAGTTGATTGAACAACTCGGTTCGAGGCGAATCAGAATTATGTGGCATCCATCTGACAACTTAACCTCTGGTGAATCGGACTCAGCATCGGCGGGATTTATTAACGTACGTCCTTTTCTTCATTCGCTTCATGTCAAGGATCTCCGTGTCATCGATGGTCTGAATCTCAATTTTGAATATTGCCCCATTGGTGAAGGGGATGTTGACTACCTGACCGTACTTCGTAATCTGCGCGACCATCGTATTGATGCAGTGTTTGCCATAGCAACCCACTTCTCTTTGCCTAACACCGATGGTGCAGAGGCCATGAGAATCAACTTTGCTAATATCAAGTCTCTTGTCGACC